>NUMR01000109.1 GCA_002578045.1 Bacillus cereus | reverse complement strand
CTTTTAGGGGTCACTTCACAAGAGGGCTTGCTTTTTCATTTCAAAAATATATCAACTTTTACTGATTTACTTTTTTAATACTCTCTTTTTCCTCTATCTGTTCCTCACGATATGAAATATTATGAGGGTCTAGTCCATTTCCTAAAGAACCATAGAAATGCTCTTTATGCGGATCGATTAACTCGCTTCCTTGATAGTATACACGTGGTGTATTCCATAGTGCTGCCAAAGCTTTTGTCATCGGCATTTCATGATAGCGTTCCGGCCACATTTCTTTAATTTTCTCTTTTACTAACGGATAGTATTTAGAGCTCATAGCAGGAAACAGATGATGTTCTGTATGATATGAGAAATTGAAATGTAATACGTCTACCCAGTGCGGCACTGTTACTGATAAACAGTTTGCTAACGGATCATTTACTGGAACAATTGGATTTAAGCGGTGGTTTGTTGCGATATATGCCATTACAATAAAGTTAGCAATTAATAACGGAATCACATATGCAAATAGCCATTTTGCAGGCCCCATAATAAATAATAAACTAATCCAAACAGCCCAAGGCAAAAGAAGTTGAATCCATACAGATTTTTGATTAGATGACTTAAATTCCTTTATAAAATGAAAGAACATTCGAGTCGAATGCAATGTAAATTGAATTGTTAGTGACAGAAAACTAAAGAATGAACGTACATGAAGAGGCATACGATATACCCACCTCAAAAATTTACTCTTTTTAAGCTTCTCAAGTGTTGGCCATGCATCTGGATCATTCTCTTCATGCTGTGTATGAACATGATGCGTTGCATTATGCCACTTTCTCCAAAGTTTTGGTCCAGTTGACAATGGCATAAATGCAACTGCACCTAAGAAATCACGAAGCCATGCCTTTCTTACAACTGTTCCATGTAAAATTTCATGCCCTAAAAATCCAAGTGAAGCAAAACATAATCCGAGAACAATCGCAATACCTAGATTCGCCCAAACATTCAATTCAAATACACCAATCGTTATTAATCCCGCCAATGCCACAAGTAAATAAGCCAATCCACCGAATAAACGAGTAGGAACTGGTTTAAATGCTTTTTTCGGCAAATGTGGCGATACACGCGCTGCATACCACCCAAACGTATGAAGCTCCTTCATCCTTTTGCCCCTTTCTGATGCCGCGCCCTGCGCAACTTGCATATATCAATTGTTGCTTCCAGATTGATTTTACTAGGTAATCCCAAAAGCATTCATTATAAGGAAAATATACTCACTCTATCGTCACTTATTTTTCGCTTTTATTATCAATGAAAAACATTTCTCTTTTTACTCTCTATCAACCTTTCCACATGATGAATCATAACAATAGACTTTCTATATTGTCAACAACTTTTATGACCTAGTAATAAAAGTTGGTTATTTTTTTATAATTATACTTTATTTCACTAAAGAAAAAACATAGGATTTATAAGGTTTTATCCGTTACATATGTACATACACTTAAGTGCTAAAGACTCTCTCTTATTCAAGAATTCTCTATGTAAATAACAAATGAACTTACCTGAATTTACCTTTATGCACCCTACCTCTTCATACTGACACCTCCAAAATAATTTTATTAAAATAATTTTATTTTTCTTTTAATAAAATAGAGTTCTTCTAAAACAATACACATGAATTTCATATAATATTGAAGGAAAAATTGAAATCGCATTACGTAAACCAGAAGATCTTGAAGTTGGCGAAGGATCTATTGTACATGTCAATGGTAAACGAGCAGGTGCTTATAAAGACAAGGGAGGAAAATTACATATCGTCGATACAACTTGTACACACCCCGGCTGTGAAGTTGAATGAAATAACGGTGACTATACTTTGGGTTGTCCTTGCCACGGTTCTCATTTTTCAATTGATGGAGCGGTTGTTGAAGGTTCAGCAGATCAACCGTTAAAGCAAGTTGATAACGAGTAAAAAATAAAGAAGTTCAANNTTGAACTTCTTTATTTTTTATGACGCCTTTTCATATAAATTTCGTCACAAGAAGGAAAACCTTAACATTCAATAAAATAATATATTCATCTACAAATAAAAGGAGTGAATACTATGCAACCTTCTGCTCCACCTCATCTAGAATCTACAAAAACTATCTTTTCAAGCTCTATTACAAAACTTGTTGTTTTTATTTGTTGGTTAGCCATTCTAGCTGATGGATATGATTTAGGTATTTACGGCGCCGTTCTGCCAAAGCTCCTAGAAGACAACAGCTGGGCACTATCACCAGCTCATGCTGGAACAATTGCCAGCTATGCTTTATTTGGGATGTTTATTGGCGCTATTCTAGTTGGAACCATTACAGATCTAATTGGACGAAAATGGACACTTATATGCTGTTTAGCACTTTTCTCCATCACAATGGGCTTAGCTGCAATTGCTCCTTCTCCTGAATTGTTTGGGTTATCTCGATTTATCGGAGGAATCGGATTAGGCGGTGTTATCCCAACAGCTTCAGCACTTACTGTTGAATATTCACCCCAAAAACGGCAATCTTTTATTTATGCTCTTATGTTTACCGGCTATCCTTTAGGTATCGTGTTAGGCGCGATTTTGTCCATGTTTATGTTAGAAAATTTCGGATGGAGAATTATGTTTGGGATCGGAATGATTCCGCTGCTTTTCATTCCTTTCATCATTCGTTATTTACCTGAGTCCATTCAATTTTTATTATCACGTAATCGCCAAGAAAAAGTGAACCACATTCTTAATCGTTTTCAAATTGAATTCCATGTAAAAGATGAAACTCCTCCAACACCATCTAACATACAAAAGAAAAATGGATTTCTTACGTTATTCTCAAAAGAATACATAAAAGCAACGCTACTTTTTTGGACCACTTATATAATGGGAATGTTTTTAATATACGGTTTAAATACTTGGTTACCACAAATGATGCGCCAAGCAGGATACCCACTTGGATCTAGTTTATCATTTTTACTTATGCTAAATATTACTGCAGCTATCGGCGCATTATTTGCTGGAGCAATTGCGGATCGTATAGGAGCAAAAATTGTTATTAGCATCTCCTATCTTATGGCAGCCATATGTATTGGACTATTAACAATCAAACCATCTGTTACAATCATTTATCTTTTCATTGGTCTTGCTGGAATTGGATCAGTCGGTATTACTCAAATATTAAATGCTTATGTAACACAATACTTCCCATCCCATATCCGAGCTACTTCCTTAGGCTGGGGACTTGGTCTTGGCCGAGTTGGTGCGATTGCTGGCCCTATTCTTGTCGGTGCTATTATGACAATGCAATATGACTGGGCGTGGAATTTTTACTTATTCTCATTTGCGGGTCTTATCGCAGCTATATCTGTTTTCTTTATTCCTACAAACTAAAATGAAACTTTAATCAGTGGGGGTTTTCTTCATCCCCCACTGATGATTAGTCCTCACCAATCGGGCTTTTACGGGCAACAGGGCTCCTACCTAACTTCTTTGCTTTCGCTGAATTTTGAGGTAAGGGTCTTACTGCCCACAAATAGCGGGATAAAATACTTAATTTCCATTTGTTTTTTCTGTTATAATGACTGCAATTCGTTCAAACTCTTTTTGAATTTCTTCTTTAAATGCATCTACCTTTGAAAAGTCCATAGCAGCAATATAAATTCGTTCTAATTTATCACGAACTGCTTTTGCTTTCGCTAAGAAAGATATCGCCTCCTTCATTTTTGTTTTATATTGAATGGAAACATCACGAATTTCCTTCGCATACTTCTCATCCGTCCCTGGCGTAACAATAAGAGCATACATATCAATAATCTCATCACCCACGCGACTTGGAAAATATTCATGTGGTGCAGTGCTATCAAAAATTGCAAATCCTAATTCTCTTACGATAACCATATCAAGACTATTGGGATCAAATCCGCAATGATATACTTCCACTTCAAGCCCTTTCTCTTCTGCTGCCTTAGCTAATTTTTTAAGCATCGTTGATTTTCCAGAGCCTGGGCGTCCCTTTATAAAATAACGGTGTGGTAACCCTTCTGTTAAATTAGGAACAAAATCAACTGCTCCTTTCGGTGTAGCAGCTCCTAAAAAACGATGTTTCACAATCGATTGTTTCCCACTTTTATCTGCAAATAATTTCTGAATGAGCTGATCTGTTAGTTCATTTGCTTTATTAAAATCAATATTATTAATATATATTTTCTCCCACTCATCATGTATAGCTAGTGCCTCTTTAAAACACCCATAAGCATTTTGAAAATCCTTGCTCGCTTCTGAAACAAATCGTTCAATTTCTCCCTTCTGCTTCCTTAATTTATATGCGTCCCAAGCAACTCCTAAGTTTATATACTCTTCAACAACTCCTGGCATTTTCGGCTCGATAACATGCGGTGATGTCCCATCAACAATCCCTACTTTTAATTTTGGGATAATCACTCCATCCACCGACTTATTATCAAAAGAACAATGTAAAAGTTCAATATCGTATCCTTTTTCAACCCATTCACGACCTACCGCCTTTATTAAAGAAGATTTCCCCGTTCCTGGACCACCCTTTAAAATAAATAATTTGTCTAACCCATTTAAATTCTCTTCGTATAAATTATGAAATCCTCTAGCTGTATTTCCATCAGCATAATAATTTAATACATTCCCTGTCACCGCACTCACTCCTTCGCAGCATTCTATTTACATAAGCTACAATATGCGAGCAACTTTATTTAGGTGAATACCTAATTTATATTGAGCAGAATAAGGAAGTGAATTGCAATTTAAATATTACGAAAATTCAAAACCTCAACATTGAATAGGTGCTAATTCCTGCAAAATGCATTGCATTTTGGAAGATAAAACTCAACTAGCATGTAAAGCTCATCTTTCTTGATTATCAAGAATGGGCTTTTTATCGTTTGAAAAACATATATTGGAGGTATGGAAAATGAAAGGAATTGATCTATCACAAACGTTTCTTTTTCTCGGCAGCACCTTTAAAAATTAAAGCTAGTGACGGTACTTTCGCTGTTATTTTTTAAAACAAGACCTACTTACAAACAAAAAAAGCAAAGATCATCATTGACCTTTGCTTCTATATTTTTTATTTAAAGTAAGAAGGAATTGTTCCATCCGAGGGCGTACCCAAGCTAAATAATCCTTCTCTTTCTTCTTTGTACAAACTATCTCTTCTCCATCTACCATTCCGACAAGTTCTAGCTCTAGCAGTTGCCTCGTGAATGCTAACATATTTACTTCTTCGGCCGGATACTCTTCTTTTAATTTCTGCTCAATTTCTCCTAATAAAAAACCGTCACGCATCATTGCCATTGCATCAATCCAAAGTGGCGGCATTTCATATTTTTCTCCTGTAATTGTATCTTTTACGATATAATTCTTTTGCTCTTTTCGAAATTGAATCGTGTGTAAACATACAGTCGAATTTAATGTTAATTCCATCATACCACCTCTTTCATAATATCTGCATAGAAAAAAGGATGCCTGTGCACCCCTTTTTTTCATAACACTACCGAACCGTTACACGAGTAACTCATCTCATGTCGATATTTTCCTCCATTATAAACGAAGTATTTTATAAAAAAAACCCTTCTTGAAACATTTAATAAAATGTTTATATTTACACAACAAGAACACTTTTCTGAAAAATGCTTTCTTCTACCGCATTATACTGTCGGTAAAGAAATTTCCACTTTCGTTCCTATTCCTATACTGCTTTGAATCGCGATACTCCCTTGATGTTCTTTAATAATTTTATACGTAATCATTAACCCAAGTCCTGTACCATTCTCCTTTGTTGTGTAAAAAGCCTTTCCAATATTCTCTAATTTTTCATTCTCTATACCAAAGCCTTGATCCTCGACAGAAATACACAAATGTCCCTCTGTTTTTTGATGTGCACAGATATGAATGTCTCCACCTTCTGGCATTGATTCTATTGCATTTTTAATGATATTTAATAACACTTGTTTTAATTGTTTATCATCGCCGTTTATAACAGGTAAATTTCCATCTACTTGCAAATGAAATTCCACTCGATATTGCTTTGCATAACTTTCCATTAGCTGGACAACATATAAAAGGATTTCTCGTATATTACACCATTCATAATTTATTGGTTTCGGTTTTCCTAATAACATCAATTCACTAACAAATCCGTTAATCCTTTCAATTTCTTGTAACATAATGTCATAACTCATCGTATCAGCAGGGTTTCTTTCTTTTTGTATTTGCGTAAACCCTTTTAAAGCTGTTAATGGATTTCGAATTTCATGCGCAATTGTTGTAGACATTGTACCAATAACAGCTAAATTTTCTGTCTCCTTCATATTGTTCATCATTTCAACAACGGTTCTTACATAAGATTGAAATCGTTTTAACAAAGAATGTGAAATAATGAAATAGAATACACATAAAACAAGCGGAATCACAACTTTTAAATCTTTTAATATCAATGTAAAAAATACGTACTTTCCAATTACACTAAAGGAAACTAAATAAAAATATTTTCTGTTCACGAAAACCGGTGCAAATAAAATTAATAACATTTCTACCATATTACCATGTTCAAAAGCCCTATCCGTTCGCAAATAAATCATTAAATTATTAATAAGGTTGATAAACATGTACCCAAATAAAAATAAATATTTTACAAAATATACATAGCCTCTTTTTTGAAGATATATCGAAATAGGAAATAATGCTATTACAAATATATATACACCTATCCCAAGGCTACCTTTTGGCCACCCTACCGCTGTCCCATTAATATTCATAGCGGGATACACGAAATAATATATAGCGTCATATAAAAAGAATATAATATAGAATAATAATATAAATACCTTTAAAGCTTTTCTTTCTTCCAAAATCAAGCTCTTGTATTTGTTCATATAAAAACTCCTCTTGATAGATACAAAAAACATTTCCAATGTTATCTCCTTAAATTATAAGTATGAAATTGCTTTCAGGGCAATATATAACCTTATAATACTAAAAAAGAAGGAGATATTCTCCTTCTTTTTAATCATAACTTATATCCACCTTACTCTATCATGTAGCAGTCCATCCGTAAAATTATTATCCCCCATTACAAAATCCTTCATATATAAATTGAATACACCGAAAGATGGTTCGTACATATTTTTTATAATTTAGTACAAGATTATCTCTTCAAAGATTACACTATAATATATTTATACTCCATTCATTTTTCCCCTCATATCCAAACCACACTAAACAAATAGGCTCGACCTTTTCTTCTGCATACATAAAAGAAAAAGCCAGCCCTTTCAACTAGCCTATGGACAATGGGCAGATTTCACATGCTGAATATTTACATGCAGTTTATCATCACGTGCTTTTAATATTTCAATATGTCCTTCATCTATTTTCACCATTTTTCCAATTTTATTGGATTCTTCACCTAAATTGAACACCATAATTCTCCCAACCATTTTAATAAGTTGTTCTTCAAACGTTCGTGCTAGCGTAATATTTAATGGATTTACGGAGAGTTCATTTTTATTGAGGGAATAAGGTACTTGGTTTTCTTTATACGGAATTAACCATTTTAAATGCTTTAAAGATATATATACCATTTTATAGACTGGGCTATAAAAAACGATATAATCGTTCATTACACTTGTAACATATCCATGTATCGGAGCATTTCCTGCTACGTAAATTTCTGTAAAAATCCCTTTAGACGTGCTTAATACTTTTCTTAAAGAAATTGAAGGGGATTCTTGCTTAATTACAGAGTCCACATCTGGCTTGGATATTTCTTCATTATATTCTTTTAAAAATTTATAATATTGTACATGATATAAAGATATATATACATAGTCTTGTCCATTGTAAAGAACAACGATATCATTTCCTACATCAATTAATACACCTTTAAATCTTTTTTCACCGATTAATTTAACATATATATTTTCTCCAATGCTTTTGTTCAACTCATTCATCTATATCCTCCTTTCTATGAAATTACAGTTTTCCTGTCTTTTATTCTAAAAATAATCAGGGGCAATGTTCTATCCTTTAATAGTAAGTAAGACATTCTTTTTCATATACCGCGAAATGCTTACAGCGAAATATGAAATCGTTCTTCCCTTTCAATCATAATGCCCCTCTTATTTATTAAACATTATTCTTCTTCATTCTTTTTAGATTTAACGACTTGGTTTACGCTCTTAATATGATAAACAATTACGTAAATAACTTCATCACCGTTTACTAGTGTAATATATTCATCATGTACTTCACTTAATAAACCTTCTACACATTCTGGTCCGCCACGGTTAATTTTTAACCACTCATAATTCAAGTCACGTAATACATCTAAAAAAGCATCTTCATCAGCATAGAAACATGAGCCATAGTAATCATCATATTTTGTTTCATTCACTTTCTTAACCAGACTCTTCACATGTTTCAGTTGATAATACACTTCTTCTCCATGAGGTAATTGGAGTGAAAGGTAATCTTTTCCTAACGATACCAGTACACCCACTCGGCTTTCGAGTCCGAGAAGATTTACTTTTACATTCTCACCGACTAATCCTTTAATTTGCTCACAGTATAATACACTCTCCATTTTGTGTTCTCCTTTCTTATTATCTTCCCCTACTTGATTGTCTTTGTGCGCGAGCTCGACCTGAGTTATTGTAACTCTCGCTATTCTCATTACTACTCTCGTCGCTCTCTCCGTATACTGATGTGTTATAATTAACACTCTTAATATGAGATAGTGCAATTAACACAACTTCTTCTTTAATAATTAATGTTACATAATCGCCAGAAACGTCTTGTAAAATCCCTTCAACTTTCTCTGGACCACTACGATTAATTTTCACCCAGCGGTATTTAAAACTTTGCAGTAACGCTTCAAAGTCCTTTGCACTATCGTCTTCCACCCATCCATAATCCGTTGCTTCACAATCTTTCGTATTTTTTGTAATACTTTTCAGATGACAAATTTGATAGCAATGGTACTCTCCTTTTTCATTCTCTAATACAAAGTAGTCCGTATATACTGCTACTATTATTCCTCTTTGAGATTCTGGTTCACCCCTGTTTACTCTTACACAAGCCCCTATTAAGTCTTTCAAAAAATCAAAATGAAATAAACTCACGAGAAAACCCCTTCCATTAATTTATAAGCTTTTGCACTGATAGTATATGTATCTGTACAGGTTACGTTCTCTATGTTTGTCCCAGCTATGAAAAAATATGCTTATAACATGATAGACTACTACCTATTAAACCTACCTCCGCCTAAAAAAATCCTGAGGACCCCTTACAAGTTTGATATCTTTATACAAAAAACCCCGTATGAAGATACATTTCTGTATACCTTCATACGGGGTTTCCAAAAGTTTAGTCCTCGTCTTTAACATCCATATCTTCTGGAATTGGTTCGTTTAATATTTCTTCGACTAATTGCTTATATTTCTCTATTTGTTCTAAATGTGTATTGAATTGTTCTTTATTTAATAAATATTGCTCTCCATCGAATAGCACACGAACTTTCTTTTGCTGAATTAACTCTTCAATATACGATTTTGGTAAATTCAAATACTCCGCAGCCTCTTCTACTGTTATATACAATGTGTTCATTCCTTTATTATTTTTTCATATATACTGTATCTTACTTTACTTTATTTTTGTAAACAACTTAAAAAGATTTTGTAAATGCAATTCAAAAAGCAGGTAGATGCATTCCATATATTGTATAATAACATAGTAAGTATTTTTTAAAATATAAAATGGTATCACCCATTTACACAAAGGAGAGTTAACATATGGCTACTCGTCACATCATTACAATGTTAGAAAAAACATTACAAATTGAAACAGAAAACACAATTTCTCATTTAACTGCATCTTTATCTGATCGTATTCTTTCCCAAAACACAGCAATACATGAAAATAATTGTTATCATACAATTGGTGAATGGTACAAAAATCATTTCTTATTCCAGCAAGATGATTTTCTATGGGCTAAATATGCTTTCTATGACGCATATTGTGAGGCTATAAAAAAACAAGGCCATCTTACAAAACGTGTCCGTCAAATATTAGAATCATTAGCTCGAAAACACGGAAAACAATACATTGCTTCTATACTAAATATGCCATTTCCTAACGAACGAGCAAAAGGAACAGCGTAATTCAACCATGTTCTGCTTAAGCAAAACATAGATTCATTGTTTTCTAGAATGATTTACAAATAAAATGTTCATATTATATGAACTGATGAAGCCGGTGTCATAATAATAATGATTGAAAATATAGTAAACAGGAAAACCCCAAACCCCCATTTACATCTCTCGTCCATTCGAATAGAGAAGTAAGTGGGGGATATACTTGTTCCTTTATTATTTCATCATCTGCTTTATCAATTCACGATTTCTCTTCTTAAATACTTCATTATGAGAAGAAACCATTCCGTACTCGCTTGCATCTGGCTGAATAAATTGTTTCGCTTTATTTACAGCATTTCCAGCGTCTTGGAATGCTCCTGCAATTAAATGCAATTTCCCTTCATGCTTCAAAATATCTCCAGCAGCATATAATCCATCTACAGAAGACTCACTATTTGCATTACCTGCAATATAATAATTATCTATAATCGCAACGTCTAACTCACTATTTTCTAATAATGTAATGTCCCGTTCATATCCATGGTTAATAATAACTTCATCAATAGGTAAATGAGAAACTTCGCCTGTTTCATGATTCGTCAATTCTACATATTCAATTGCCTCATGATTATCACCAGCGATTAATTTTGTAATCGATGTATGAAAGAAACACTCCACTGAGCCGTTCATCAGTTGTTTTACTTGTGCTTCATGACCAGATAATTTTTCTTTTCTGTATGTTACATACACTTTTTTCGCAATTGGCTCTAATTCATTTGCCCAATCAACAGCAGAATTTCCTCCGCCAGAAATAATGATTGTTTTATCTTTGAAACGCTTTAAAGATTTAACTGTATAGTTTAAATTTGATACTTCAAATCGCTCAGCACCCTCAATTGGTAACTTTTGCGGTTTCAATATGCCACTTCCAGTTGCAACAATAACTGTTCTTGAAAAATGTTCTTCTCCATTACTTGTTTTTAACGTAAAAGTGCCATCTTCATTACGAATAATCGATTCTACTTTTGTATTTAATACAACTTCTGGCTTAAATGTTAACCCTTGCTGTACAAGTTGTTCAATTAATTTATCACCTGTAACTGGCAATATCCCTCCTACATCCCAGATCATCTTCTCTGGATAAACATGTATTTTTCCACCTAACTGTGGTTGAAATTCTATTATTTTCGTTTTCATCTCTCTGAGTCCACTATAAAAAGCTGAATAAAGCCCTGCAGGTCCTCCGCCTATCACAGTTACATCAAACAATTCTTCTCGATTCATTCGTGCCCACTCCTCAGCTACTAATTATTGATTATCATTCTCAATAAACATAACCTGTTTCTGCAAAATTTACAATCAAAATTACTATTGACAATACACCTATATAAAATTATATTATTTAATGAATCAATAGTGATAATCATTATCAATTTATTGATGATGATTACTGTTGAGTTTACATTTCCCCCGATCAATATAGTTATATACTATATCTTGAAATCTCATATTCAAGGTTTTTAATACGCATTTTGCATTACCGCTAATCTTTCATAAGAATCACAGTTAAACAACTTATTGTATACACATACCATCTTTTTAAAGGAGAAAGACGATGAAAAAATTATTTATTTCACTAACAGTTCTTTTCGTTCTTGTTATGAGTGCTTGTAGCAATAGCTCTATAGACAAAAAGAACGATGCAAAAGGTAACAAATCAGAAACAATTACATATCAATCTGAAAATGGTAAAGTAGAAGTTCCCGCAAATCCAAAACGCGTTGTTGTTTTATCATCATTCGCTGGTAACGTAATGTCATTAGGCGTAAATCTTGTTGGAGTAGATTCATGGTCTAAACAAAACCCACGTTTTGATAACAAGCTTAAAGATGTTGCTGAAGTATCAGATGAAAATGTTGAAAAAATCGCTGAACTAACTCCAGATTTAATCATCGGTTTATCAAATATTAAAAATGTTGATAAGCTAAAGAAAATTGCTCCCACTGTAACATACACTTACGGAAAAGTTGATTATTTAACACAACATATTGAAATCGGTAAATTATTAAATAAAGAAAAAGAAGCAAAAACTTGGGTAGATGATTTCAAGAAACGTGCACAAACAGCTGGTAAAGAAATTAAAGCAAAGATCGGTGAAGATGCAACTGTTTCTGTTGTTGAAAACTTCAACAAACAGCTTTATGTATATGGCGATAATTGGGGCCGTGGAACAGAAATTCTATACCAAGAAATGAAATTAAAAATGCCTGAAAAAGTAAAAGAAAAAGCATTAAAAGAAGGTTACTACGCATTATCAACTGAAGTATTACCTGAGTTTGCTGGTGATTACTTAATCGTAAGTAAAAACAAAGATACTGATAACTCATTCCAAGAGACAGAATCATATAAAAACATCCCAGCAGTAAAAAATAATCGCGTATATGAAGCAAACATGATGGAATTCTACTTCAACGATCCACTTACATTAGATTTCCAATTAGACTTCTTCAAGAAAAGCTTTCTTGGTCAATAATACAAACATGAGGAATTCTTAGTTTAAGAATTCCTCTTCCTTTATTCTATGAAAAGAAAAGATGTGAAACGAATGACAAAAGATTACGACAATCCACGTTCTACCGCTTTTATATACAAACTCATTTTGAGTATAATTGCATTCTTTCTTATTTTTATGGTTGCAATGGTATTAGGTGCTGCAGATACTTCTATAAAAGATGTATGGTTAGCACTTACTTCCTCCGCTAAAGGAGACAAAATATCTATTATTCGCGAAATACGTTTACCACGTGAAGTTGCTGCCGTCTTTGTCGGAGCTGGACTTGCTGTTTCTGGAGCAATTATGCAGGGATTAACCCGAAATCCTCTTGCAGACCCAGGCTTACTTGGACTAACTGGTGGAGCCAATGCTGCGCTTGCACTAACACTTGCTTTCAACCCTTCCATAAGCTATCTTCACTTAACACTAGCTTGCTTTATTGGTGCTGCAATTGGCGCCATTATGGTATTTGGAATCGGTATGGTTAAAAAAGGCGGGCTCGCTCCCCTTCGAATTGTATTAGCTGGTGCTGCTGTTTCAGCATTTCTACTCGCAATTTCAGAAGGGATTGGCATTTCCTTCAAAATTTCGCAAGATGTATCACTTTGGACTGCTGGGGGCGTAATTGGAACAACTTGGAGCCAATTAAAAATTATTATCCCCGTTATTTCAATCAGTATATGTATTGCTACCTTACTTGCAAAAAAATTGACAGTTCTTAGTTTCAGTGAAGAAGTTGCCATTGGACTCGGTCAAAAAATTATCGTCATTAAAACAATTTTATTTATCATTATTATCTTACTTGCAGGTGCATCTGTAGCGCTTGTTGGAAATATGGCATTTATCGGTTTAATGGTACCTCATATGGTGCGCCCCATTGTCGGTCCAGATTACCGCTTTGTCATTCCGATGTCAGCAATTGCTGGCGCATCCTTTATGTTACTTGCGGATACAATCGGGCGTACAATTAACGCTCCGTACGAAACACCAGTTGCGGCAATTGTCGCTATTGTAGGATTACCATTCTTCCTATTCATTGTACACAAAGGGGGAAGAACATTCTCATGATGCAATCTATTCTATGGAAACAACGTATGATTATACTTTCCTTACTTATACTTACCATCACAACCATTGTGGTTGGAATGAGTCTCGGTTCGGCATCTTTATCTTATGACCGATTACTCCCAACATTAATGGGACAAGGGACTTTTAAAGAAGAATTTGTTTTATACTCCTTAAGATTACCTAGAATTGTCATTACATTATTAGCTGGTATGGCGCTCGCTTTATCAGGCGCCATTTTCCAAGGAATTACCCGAAATGATTTAGCTGAACCTGGAATTCTCGGAATCAACTCTGGAGCCGGTGTTGCTGTTTCTATTTTCTTTTTATACTTCCCAATAGACGTAGGTTCGTTTCTTACCTTACTACCAGTCGTTGGATTTATCGGGGCTTTCCTTACAGCCGTTTTAATTTACGTATTTTCATATAGCAAATCAACAGGACTTCAGCCAATACGATTAACTTTAACCGGTATCGGTTTTGCATTTGCACTATCCGGAACGATGATTGTCCTTATTTCATCAGCAGATCGTATGAAAGTCGACTTTATTTCAAAATGGATTGCCGGAAATATTTGGGGAGATGACTGGATCTTCGTTTTCGCAATGCTCCCATGGTTAACCGTATTAATTCCGTTTGTTTTCTATAAAGCAACTCGATTAAACATTCTAGCATTAAACGAACCTGTCGCAATCGGGGTTGGAATTGAAATCGAAAAAGAACGTAGATACTTATTAATTGCAGCCGTTGCACTTGCAGCTGCAGCTGTTTCCGTAACAGGTGGCATTAGCTTTATCGGACTGATGGCTCCTCACATCGCAAAATCTTTAATCGGACCAAGACATCAAATATTCATCCCTATCGCCGTTTTAATCGGCGGATGGCTCTTACTATTTGCAGACACAATTGGCCGCCATATTGTTGAACCTAACGGTATCCCAGCGGGTATTGTCGTTGCTATCATTGGTGCACCTTACTTTATGTATTTGTTGCTCAAGAAAGCGTAAAAAAACACCCTCAAGATCTTTTCTTGCGGGTGTTTTCATTCTACTGCCGTGCTGTCCATACTCTTCAAACTTCTTCGCCAAATTCTCCATCTCATCTTCTGGCAGTAGCTTCGGTTCTCCGACTTTTCGTTTGATAGTAAATTTGCGTACAAAACTCAATTTCTTCTGCAACAATAAACGCCATTTTTATATTATTTGCCCCAGCAATTAAACCGTGAGTTGCAAGTAACACTGCACGACGATTAATCATTCCTTCAAAAGCAGCTCTTTCACATATGCAATCCCATCTTTAGCTTCCATTAAAAAATACTTTGTAAACTTAGACATGGTTTTCCCTCCATACCGTTTGCAAACGTTTTCTAAAAGCTATAAAAAATAATAGGGTGAAATTTTTTCATCCTATTTTATTCTTCTTTTTGAAAGGTATATCTAGATTTTATTATATCTTGTTAATACTTCTAGTCAATGTGTCTATTGCTCATTGCATTGTACTACTTATTATATATATTTCGAGGACAAAAATTTTTCAAAAAGATTCTGATTCATTTTATTTCATTTATCGCACAATTCTTTGTACAATAGAAGTAAGCAATTCCTTTTCAAATCCATAACTTCTAAGAAATATTTCCTTCCTAAGAATTTATACTTACACCATGTCTCTAACATACACACTAACCTTTCAACCACTCATTTAAAATGCATAACCTTAAAATTTTAAAATTACCTTTCAATTCCCTAGTAGCTTTAATTGAGAATAAATATTAATTAAATCAGAATAAATTTGGTTTATTCTCTTGACAAAATAACCACTTCTATATGATAATTAATATTGAATTAGAATTATTATAGTTAATTAAAAAATAAATTTTATGAGCAAACTATTTTTTGATGCTCAAAACCAACATTTAGGAGGAATTTTAATATGTTATTAATCGGCACAGAAGTAAAACCGTTTAAAGCTAATGCTTATCATAATGGAGAGTTCATCCAAGTTACTGACGAAAGCTTAAAAGGAAAATGGAGCGTAGTTTGTTTCTACCCAGCAGATTTCACATTCGTTTGCCCAACTGAACTTGAAGACTTACAAAACCAATACGCAACCCTTAAAGAGTTAGGCGTTGAAGTATACTCTGTATCTACAGACACTCACTTCACTCACAAAGCATGGCATGATAGCTCAGAAACTATCGGCAAAATCGAATACATTATGATCGGTGACCCAACACGCACAATCACTAGCAATTTCAACGTTTTAATGGAAGAAGAAGGTCTTGCTGCTCGTGGTACATTCATCATCGATCCAGACGGCGTTATCCAATCTATGGAAATCAATGCTGACGGTATCGGCCGTGACGCAAGCATTCTTATTAACAAAATTAAAGCAGCTCAATACGTACGTAACAACCCAGGTGAAGTTTGCCCAGCTAAATGGAAAGAGGGGTCTGCAACACTTAAACCAAGCCTTGACCTTGTAGGCAAAATCTAAGGAGTTCGATCAAAATGATACTAGATGCAGATATAAAAACACAACTATCCCAATACCTTCAATTAATGGAAAACGATATTTTACTTAAAGTTAGCGCTGGAGACGATAACGTATCTAAAGATATGTTATCTCTAGTAGATGAACTAGTTACTATGTCATCTAAGATTACAGTAGAAAAAGTTGAACTAGAGAGAACACCGAGCTTTAGCGTAAATCGCCCTGGTGAAGACACTGGTATCGTATTCGCTGGTATTCCATTAGGACACGAATTTACTTCATTCGTGTTAGCTTTACTACAAGTGAGTGGACGTGCTCCAAAAGTTGAACAAAAAGTAATCGATCAAATTAAAAACATTCAAGGCGAATATCATTTTGAATCTTATATCAGCTTAAGTTGTCATAACTGTCCTGATGTTGTACAAGCTCTTAACGTAATGAGCGTTCTTAACTCCGGTATTACACATACTATGATTGATGGCGCTGCATTCAAAGAGGAAGTAGAAAGCAAAGACATCATGGCAGTACCAACTGTTTACCTAAATGGCGAATCTTTTGGAAGCGGTCGTATGACACTTGAAGAAATTTTAGCTAAAATGGGTAACGGTCCAGATTCAACAGAGCTTTCTGATAAAGATCCATACGATGTTCTTGTTGTTGGCGGCGGCCCTGCTGGTGCAAGTGCAGCAATTTATGCAGCACGTAAAGGCATCCGCACTGGTATCGTTGCTGAGCGCTTCGGTGGTCAAGTAATGGATACTATGGGTATTGAGAACTTCATCAGCGTAAAACGAACTGAAGGTCCTAAGCTAGTAGCAAGCCTTGAAGAGCACGTAAAAGAATACGACATCGATGTAATGAATCTACAACGTGCGAAACGTTTAGAGAAAAAAGAACTTATTGAAGTGGAACTTGAAAACGGCGCTGTTCTGAAAAGTAAGAGCGTAATCGTTTCTACAGGTGCTCGCTGGCGTAACGTTGGCGTACCAGGTGAAGCTGAGTTCAAAAATAAAGGTGTAGCATACTGCCCACACTGTGACGGTCCATTATTCACTGGAAAAGATGTAGCGGTTATTGGCGGAGGTAACTCTGGTATTGAAGCAGCTATCGACTTAGCGGGTATCGTTAATCATGTAACTGTTCTTGAATTCATGCCAGAATTAAAAGCTGATGCTGTATTACAAGAACGTCTTAACAGCTTACCAAACGTAACTGTTCTGAAAAACGTTCAAACGAAAGAAATCACTGGTACTGACAAAGTAAACGGTATTTCTTACATCGATCGTGAAACTGAAGAAGTTCACCACGTTGAATTACAAGGTGTATTCGTACAAATCGGTCTTGTCCCAAACACAGACTGGTTAGGTGAAACAGTTGAACGCGTTCGCGGTGAAATCGTAATAGACAAGCACGGCGCTACAAATGTACCAGGAGTGTTTGCTGCAGGTGACTGTACAAATAATCCGTACAAACAAATCATCATCTCTATGGGTTCAGGTGCAAACGCAGCTTTAGGTGCATTTGATTACTTAATCCGTAACTAATTATATAGATGTGAGTAAAAGACGGGCTACCAATAGGTAACTCGTCTTTTTTACATTGTATTTAAGTAGTCGTCAAAATCCTTCCAACATAGTATTGTATACGGTGTTCCTATATCTAATACTACGTTTACATCTTCTGCTACTACTTGGAGTCTTTTTAATGTGTTATCTCTTTTTCCTGCCGGATAAATAGCAAGTTTTACTACTTCTTGCTTTCCACCCTCATAAATCTTTATCTTTAATTCTAATTGGTCGATTTCTTCTTTTGAAGAAATCGACCAATTACACATTTCAAAGAGAGGATATCTATCTCCTGTCCATTGTTCAATGATTTCAATGACTTTAAGAATAATATACTTCCCCGATACTAATTCATAACTAACAGCATCCCCCACTTTTAAAGAAGTATTAACTATAAATCTCTTCGGCACTTTTTTAGCTTCTGGCTGCGGAGAATGTAACTGCTCTCTTAGTTTATTTAAAACTACTTCACGTTTCTTCTGTAATTTAGGTTCTTCTTCCCAGAGGGCTAAATCTGCACCACTCTCTATTATTTGCAATGCCTCCTGCTTAACATTCTCTTGAAGTCTCCCTAAACCCTATTATATGGAAGCAAATACTAACCAAAAAACAATAGTCTCTTCATCATCTAATTCATTCTTGTATTCCTCAATTACAATCCTACTTGCGTCCTTATTTGAATATTCATTTGCTAACAAATCCTTATACAGTAACTTAATATCTTCAGCAATATCGTCTGATAATATTGCTACTCCCCAAGCACCCATACATTAACACTCAAATCTATACACTAAAAACCTCTCATTCCCATTCTTCTCATAGGCTCCCGGCAATTTAACTTCCTTCTTCAACTCAAAAGTAGTTTGATTCTCTAAAAAGAAAATATAATCCTCAGATGGATAGTATAAAATAATATCCACTTCTCTCTCCACCTCTTCTACCGAACGTAAAATATTATTCACTACATTCATAAACACTTGTACAGAAAATGGATTAAAGAAATAAAATCGGTTATCACACGGATTAATCTCATATTCCTGTGCTAAACAATACTCAAATTGAATTTTATCCTTACTGTTTCTTACTTTCCGCGCATAGCGCTCAAGGTTTTCCATCGCTTCTTTATAAAACTCTTCATTCATCTCAATTCCAACTACTGAAGCACCGCACTTATGATACATATAAAAGTTTAGCCGCCCTTTTCCGCATCCAAAGTCTACAATTCGATCGGTACTTGTTATTTCATATTGATTCAATAGCTCATCCAATCCGCTATACGGTGTTGGTTCATAGCGGTGATAGTGCACAGACTTATTAAACCCTTTTTGCTCACCAACAGTTTTTATATGTAATACAGCGTCGTAATATTGTTCGTTCATTTGTTTTCTACTTTCATCTCCTACTAAGAAATTATATTTACTATTATACACTACAGAAAAAGCCTGATTTTTCATCAGGCTTTTAGCAATTGAAATATATTAACTTATCGACAAAACAAGAACTTTCTAGCCCCTGTCCTCTAATACTTTCAACACAGTTTGCTTTAATATCTCTACCCCATCCATGATACAGCTATGGTCAAACTTCATATACGGATGGTGTAATCCAGGTTGTAAGTTTGCTCCTAGTCCTAGCATGACTGCTTTTAAATGTGGTCTTTTCACTGTATAGTAATGAAAGTCATCGCTTCCTGTCGTATACAGCGGTCCCATACATCCCTCTTCCCCATACACTTCAAGAATACCTTTACGCATAAAACGCTCCGCTTCTTCTGATACTTCTGCTCCTGGCGTAAGATCAATCCACTCATAAGAAATTTTGGATCCCATGGATTCAGTAGACGTAATGACGTGCTCGATTTTTTGTTTCAATTCATCTAGTAATATATTATTTTCTGCCCTTACATCTAAACTAAAATGACCGTTCCCTGGAATGATATTTAAATTATCACCACCAGCTTGGCATCTCGTCATCTTAACAGAATGCGATGTTTGCGGTGGTAACCATATATTTTTCAATCCGATATTAATCATTGAAATAACGTCAATTGCGTTTATACCTTGATGTGGTCTTGCTCCATGTGCATCTTCTCCATGAATCGTGCCTTCTAAAAACCCAGCTGCTCCGTGACGAATAGATGGCGCTGCTTGCTTCAAAGGTAATTCTTCAATTGGTCGTAAATGAACACCAAATAGGAAATCAGCATCATCTACAGCACCTTTCTCTACCATCTTTAAAGCACCATTTCCTTTTTCTTCAGCCGGCTGAAAAATAAATCTAACCGTACCGCTATCCCATCTCATATTCTTCAATTGTAAAACAAGTCCCATCACAATTGTCATATGAGCATCATGACCACACGAATGATTCGCTTTGAACCCTCCGTCCACCTCTTGCCAAAGTGCATCCATATCAGCACGAACTGCGATAACTGGATAACCGCTTCCGATTTCAGCGATTATGCCTGGACAATCATCAAATGTTTTATATGAAATTCCCTCTTCTTTAAAAAAGTTAGTAATATACGCTGTCGTTCCATATTCTTTCCAACTCACCTCAGGGTTTTCATGTAAATGCTGAAAAATCTCCGTTAAACGCCCTTGTAGTTCTAATGTTTTCAACTTCCATTCTCCTTCCTAAATTCGAAGCAGTTTAATCACTCATAAAAAATCCCATTTTGAAGAATATATTGAACATTCACTCAAATGTCAAGAGATTGTCCCTACATTTCTTTTGAAATATAATAAGGGGATTAGGAGTATGATTCAGAAAATTCTTTTTTATGAATTATTCATCCTTATATTAATCTTTTTATCCATATATAAAACTTTAAATCTATATATAATAAAAAGGATGAGAACTATACAATGAACATTACAGCTATTCATATTTACGCAATTCGTTTACCGCTTGGCAATCCATTTGTTATTAGTTAGGGCTCTTCCCCCTGATATGCCTTCTATTATGGTCAAAAATAAAGGTATTGCCGGTTACAGTGAAGATGTTGCCGATGATCACGTTACATTACTATCACGAGAGCACCTCGAACAAATTTTATCACTACAAAACGTCGTAGTTGAAGCACTAGAAGATCCAAGTCGTTTACAACCACTCTCGCAAGAAGAATTTCAATACATTCTAGAAGGAAACAGCATGATGATCGGTGCTTTTATCGAAAACGAATTCATCGCATTCTGTGCTCTACTACTCGTCCCGCCTATCGACGACGAACATTTAGGATTTGATATTGGCCTACTAGAAAGCGAACTACACCGCGTCATCTATCAAGAAATCTCAAACATTCATCCAAACTGTCGCGGAAATGGCATGCAAAAATATTAGCAAAAGTCATCATGAACGAATTACAAAAAGAGGATGGCAAATACGACTATGTTTGCTGTACTATTGCACCTTTTAACATTCCTAGTTTAAAGGACAAGTTTGCGTAAAGTATGGAGATTGCTGCGCTGAAGGAGAAGTATAGTGGTAGTATACGGTATGCTTTTGTGAAGGGGTTGCGTAAAGATAAAGAAAGAGATTGGTCGGATGTGAAAAGCGTTCCGTTGGGTGACGCTCGTGGACAACAGGCCTTGTTTTCGGGGGGATATCGTGGATATGAGATGGTAAAAAAGGATAATACTTATTTTATTAAATTCTCAAAATCATTCCCTATTGTTTTAAATTACAGAAAAAATCCAAATGACCAGCGCGACTTACTTTTCATTGGTCATTTGAATTGATGTACCACTTTCATAATCTACAACTAATTTTATTTATCCATTTAATATATATTTTTACTCTGAACTTCATCTACATTATCTATTATAGATTTATAATACGGTTTTTGAGAAAACCGTTTATAATCACCTACCACATAAAATTCCTTTTTGGCTCTTGTAACTGCAACATTTAATAAATTAGGCTTTGAACAAGACCAATTAGCCGCACTATCACTATTCATATCTGTTCCGGTTATAAAATAAACAACATCTGCTTCTTTTCCTTGAAATGTATGAACAGTACCTATAGAACTGTCTAAGAAATTTTCAATTACCGTACGAGAGATGTTCATACTCCTCAATCTACCTTTCAACTCTTTTTTCATACTATCCTTTACTGCAGTAAAAGGAGAAATTATATATACATTTGGAGGAGTTGAACTATTTGTCCATAGACGAACAACATGCTCTATTACTAATTCGCCCTGTTGCTCTACAAATTGGCGATTTGTAGTCAAACCTTTACAGTCAAACCACACACTCTTTCCTCTCTCTTTTTGAGCTAACACCATTTTATTCTCGTAAGCTATCTCATTAGCTATGGTAAACATTGGGTCTAAACACCTTCTATGAACCCATAATGGTGTTCCAATCCATTGTCCAGAATTATTAAATGTACCATATGGATTTGCTAAATCTGCCAATGTTTGAACAGAACTTCCCATATCAACATATCTATTATCTACACTAAGATATTTTTTAATATCGCCTAAAATTGTTTGATCGATTGTAACAACTGGTTCAATTTGAATAGGATCCCCAACTACTATTACATTCTTTGCTCTCCATATAGCACCAGCTGCCTGCTGCGGACTTGCTTGTCCTGCTTCATCTATAAATAAATAATTAATACTATCTTTTTCTATACCTTTATACATAGAACTAAAACTTGCAAAAGTCGTACTAATTAAAGGTGTAATTAAATGAATTGTTTCCCAAATATTTTTTAAATACCTTCTATGCTCCACACCATTCAAATTTAACTTTGTACGATTATTAAGTAAACGTATAGTTGATTTAATCGCTTTAAAATTGAACGCAAGTAGCAATTTATGAATTTTCATAGCCTTTAAAAACAGCAAACCTCTTTCAAAATTCAATTCATCTGTAAGCCAAATAGTATTTAGTTGACGATATTCATATGCCTCTTTTGAATTTGACCAATACTCTTCACTCGGTAGCACTACACCTTGCTCTTTATAATAATTTTGCTGTTCTATAAAAATAGCATTCTCTACTTTTATTTTCTCTATTATCTTCTTACTTTCTTTAATTTGTTCCCCTTTTAAATAAGCTTCTTCCTGTTTCCCCTTTAACTCAGAAATGCTATCATTCAATTCTTTTTCTAGCTCCAGCTTTTTAACGTTTTTCTTGCCCAAAAGCCTTCTAAAAAAGGATAGCTTAGGTACCATTTGAATTTGTTGCTCTGTTAGCCTTCTCTGTACTTCTAAATACTCACATCTATCGTCTATCTTTGTTTTCTCTTCTTCAAGTGTAAGTATTCGTTCTTTCTCCTTTTCTAATGAGCCACTCAAAGATAAATTTTCCTTATAATTATTAGAGAATTTTTGAAGTTCTTCCTTTTTTTTAAGTACCGATTCAAAAATGTTTTGAAAATCCCTAACCGCATTTTCCCATTTCTCTAATGTCATTATTTTACTCTCTTCTTCTAGTTGTTGTATAAACCCTTTTCCATTTTCCTTTGATTTATACAAAGCTTGACCGAAATTATATATATTTTCTGATTTTCCGAGAACACCTGAAAATAGTCCCCATGTTTTTATCTCATCACCTAAAAGTTCTTGTGCTACTGATGAGTACATTTCTAACCCGATCGCCTCTTTAGCATACAAAGCATCGTAATGATTCAATTCCTTTTCATTAGAAGTACGTATTACTTCTTTTTCTTTTGGCAAATCCTTTGAAATATTTTCAACAGCTCCATTATTACTTGATGCAACTACCATTGAATATTTTCTTAAAATAGGAGCTAATATGTATATTGGATAATGATAACCGTCTACGTTAATTGTTTTCTCCTTTTGAAATGCTTGGGTAGGATCTTTAAACTTTATTATTTCTTTTGCTCTTTCAACCACAATATTTGCAAAAATATCTTTTAACAATGTAGTTTTACCTGTTCCTGGTGGCCCATTTACAGAACTAATTTGCTGATTACTATTTAAAATCTGGTTAACAGCTACTTGCTGCATCAATGATAATCTATGTTCTACAGGTGATGGCCAACGTCCATCGGGTATATAATCAGGTTGTAAAATCGTTTCGATATATTCTCGATTCTCATTTATATCTATACGTTTTTCAGTATGTATTCCCTGAATAAACTGATGAAGCGTTTCATTTTCCCCTTTTTCCAATATATTACCTAAATCCTCTAAATAAAAACTATTAAAATTTTGAATAGGAACTTTCTTATCCGCTTTAGCTACCTTAAGCTCTAAATAATGTATACTATCGTCTACTTGATAAAAATAACGTTGGTAAATTTGCTGAACTTTGATTAGAGCCTCGCTTGTTACTCCATTAATAAAAGTATTTTCTACCTCTTCCTCAAATAACTTTAATTGACTTTCAAATTGAACACGAAGATTACTGTAATAATTTTCTGGATTCTGTATCACCCTTTTCATTACATACATAAGCAAGGGAACAAATACTGAATCTGTAATATAGTTCCCTTCATCATCTACAGAAAAAGAAAAGCCAAATAGTGTTTTATAATCTTCATTAATCATTTCATCACTATTTTTAAAAACTCTTCTTATAAGATCAACTAGTTTATACTGTTCAAAACAAGACATATAGTATTGATATTGTACTTTATATTTCTCTTCATCTTTCAATTGATTTTTTTCCCAAGGACATTCATCAAGTTGTATTAACCGTGTTCTATCTCTATCTTGATTATCTTTAAAATAATCCTTTTTTATTCTTTCTCCCTTACCAGGGACTTCGCTTGGATTTAATGATTCTATCAAATGCCATGCTTGAATGACTGATTTCACTTTATTTGTTTGCATTTTCTCACTCCCACCACAATAATATTCCATTTTAATCCATTTGTATTCTTGATAATATCACAATACACTGAAAATTAATAACTCTATATGGTTCAAATAATAGTATACACCTATACAATATCTTGGGTGAGGAGCTCCTCTAAACCGTCATCTCCCTCCTTGGTCATAATCCTTTTCCTGTGGATCAAGCACTCTCTCCTGCATTTCCGTACGTGTTGTCTGAATCCAATCCCATTTCTCCTCTAACAACTGAACTATATATTCAACAGGTGTACCTTTCGGGGCCTGTACTTCCACATTCCCGTAAGAATCTACATAAAGACGCACTGATTTTTTCTTCTTATAATTTATATGAAAATTAATTGTTTCACCCAAGTATGTATGTACCATTTCATCACCTAACGTATTCGTTCAGAATTATTTTTACAAATAAAAAAGAGCAGGATACAAACGTCCTACTCTATCTATTATATCATTTACTTTTTCAACATAAATGTTACAACGCTTATTCCTTACCTTCTATACTTTACAGCTAATCCCTTAATGAAATTCCTTGCGTATTTATCGCCGCACTCTTTGTAATTCTTATGACCTTTCTTTCTTAACAGAGCACCTAACTCTCCTTTTGTCACCTTAACTCCGACACTGTCTAATATAGCAAGAACATCTTCACTCGTTAATGAAAGTGCTATTTTCATTTTCTTTAGAAGAAGATTATTGGCACTCTCGTTGCTCTGTAAAGGTGCTGCTTGTCCCGGTTTTGAATCTTGTTTTCCTCTTTTTAAAATAATAAAGCCATTTAAAAATGACTCTAACATCATCATATCGCATGTTAGTACGTAATCATCTTCGACTACATCAGCACTTTCAGCTTCATGTTGTGGACTTTTCTTTACTTTTGTAAGCATATCAATTACTTCTTCTTTCTTTACTTCCATGCCACCAAGTTTAAATATTTCCACCATATCTATATCTTTTATATCCATAGCATATCTTATTCTTTTTAATATATCGTTGTTGCTCATTGCCATTGTTTTACCCCCTGAAATGTTGATTATGTATACAGGTGTTACAGTTTATCCTCTAACCTGCTTTAAACTATCATGATTAATATAACTTTTTAGTTAATGTCCGCTAAATTAATACTTTACCATTTTAAAGGTGTATTTTGTAGTCTTATCCGGATTAATGATTGTGGAGGCTATACCACTATCCAAATAATAGTTTGATTTTACGGAAAGGTTCAAATAATTTTTCGGTTCATTTTCCCCTATTTCATTAAGTCTGCGTTCTATTCTATATTTGTTAACACTTATAAAAAACTTTTTCCTTATCACAATGTTATCAAGATATTTTTTAAAAAAATTTTTAATATTAACGATTCTATCATTATATATATGTCTTCATCGATATCTTAATTTGGTAGTTATTTCTCTCTGCATTTATTTATGAGAATTAAGTTTACTTTTTTCATTATATAAAGAACGATTCATTACATTTTTTAGTGTAAGTTCTGTTCAAATTTCTTTTCACATAAAAATATGAGGTGAAGTGATATTCTGATTATTTAAAAAGGAGGCAGACGTATGTCTTTAGAGAAGTTTGTAGATGCATTACCTATTCCACCTGTCTTAAAAGCAAAAGATGAAATTGATGATATCCCATACTATGAGGTAACCATGAAGCAAGTACAACAAAGGTTGCATCGAGATTTGCCACCAACTACTGTCTGGGGTTACAACGGTATGTATCCTGGTCCTACATTCGAAGTACGAAGAAAGCAACCTATTTTAGTCAAATGGAAAAATAAATTGCCCTTTGAACATCTACTGCCTGTGGATCGAACTATTCATGGAGCAGAACCAGATAAACCTTCTGTTAGGACAGTTGTACATTTGCATGAAGGACGGGTTAGACCCGAAAATGACGGATATCCGGAAGCATGGTTTACACGAAATTTTGAAAATGTTGGTCCAAAATTCGTACATGAAGTTTACTATTATCCAAATTGGCAACGACCTGCGACACTATGGTATCATGACCATGCCCTAGGGATCACTCGTTTGAACGTTTATGCAGGACTTGCAGGTTTTTATCTCCTCCGAGATAAAGAAGAGGAAGAATTGAACCTACCAAATGGAAAATTCGAAATTCCACTAGTCATACAAGATCGTTCGTTTTATCCTAATGGTGAACTGTTCTATCCAACCCAACCAGGGCATGAGCCACCTCCAGCACCACAGCCGCCTCCACCAATAGATCCAACATTACCAAATCCATCAGTTGTACCTGAATTTTTCGGAAACACCATCCTAGTCAATGGAAAAGTATGGCCTTATCTTGAGGTCGAGCCACGGAAATACCGATTCCGCATCCTTAATGGTTCCAATGCTCGTTTTTATCGTATACGGTTGAGTTCTGGCCAAAATTTTATCCAAATTGGCACAGAAGGAGGGCTTTTGGAGACACCAATCACCGTATCCCAAATCATACTTGCACCAGCTGAACGTGTCGATGTTATTATTGATTTTTCAAACCATAAAGGTCAAAGTATCATCTTAACAAATGACGCACCAGCCCCATTCCCTAACGGTGAACCACCTTCTCCAAACCTTACACAGATTATGGAATTTCGTGTCAAACAAAAATTGCATAAACCTGACAATAGTAAAATCCCAAGAAAATTGAGTTGCTTGGAACATCTTAATCCTAAAGATACTGTAATCGTACGAAAAAACCTCTTAGTTGAAACTACCGATGAATTCGGTCGTTTAAAACTTTTATTAAATAACCTAGATTGGGATCAAATGCCCCTTACAGAAACCCCATATAATGGGACGATAGAGATTTGGGAGCTTTACAATACTACACCGGACACTCACCCTATTCATTTGCACCTTGTTACTTTTCAAATTTTAAATCGTGCTACGTTTACTGGTGATCCAAATGGTCCTGACCTTATAGTTGGGCCACCACAACCACCTGATCCAAGCGAGATGGGCTGGAAAGATACTGTTCGTGCCAATCCTGGGGAGGTTACCCGTATCATTGTACGTTTTGGTCCTTTTACAGGAATCTACCCATGGCACTGCCACATCCTTGAACACGAAGACCATGATATGATGAGACCATACGACGTTCTCGATAATCAGAACTTTAACCCGTGTGAACCAATCAAGCCTTGGGGAATGTCCAGATGATTCGTTTTCTCAGTGTTTCGACTGTGATAATGACGATGATGATTGATCACAACACAAACTATTTTTTTTATTTTGTCTATAAGGGGTACCAACACATCGCTATCAAGCTAAGATAAATTTGTATCTATAGAACGAAGAAAACGCTATTCTTTTTGTAGAAATATACAGAAAGGATAGCGTTTTTCTCAAAAAGCATTTTATAACTTTAATGGATACTATATATTTATAGTACTATTATATATTCTTAAAACTAAATAAAATAAATACCCCCATAAATTGATGCAATTCATTTCCCCTCTAAATTTTGAGAGTTACATCATCCCACTATCCCCGTTTTTTTCAAATTTATCAAGCAATGCACGCACTTCATCTGTTGATTTCGTGCTCATCAATTGATTTCTTAATTCAGCAGCTCCGTGGAATCCTTTAACATAAATTTTAAAAAAGCGATGAAGCCCTGTGATTGAACGTGGCAGTACTTCCGCATATTGATCTTGGAGATCAAGCTGTAGCCTTAAAAGATCAAGGTATTCTTTACTGCTATGCTCTCTCGGCTCTTTTTCAAAAGCAAAAGGATTTTTAAAGATACCTCGCCCGATCATAACGCCATCAATACCGTATTTTTCAGCAAGCTGCAGCCCAGTTTGACGGTCAGGAATGTCTCCATTGATTGTTAGTAGGGTATTTGGTGCGATACGGTCACGTAATTTTTTGATTTCCGGAATTAGTTCCCAATGCGCATCTACTTGGCTCATTTCTTCTCTTGTACGTAAATGAATAGAAAGGTTCGCAATATCCTGTTTGAAAATATGCGTTAACCACTCCTTCCACTCATTTAACTCCTTGAAGCCAAGTCGTGTTTTCACGCTGACGGGCAGTCCGCCCGCTTTTGCTGCTTGAATAAGTTCTGCCGCAACGTCTGGACGCAGAATAAGACCACTACCTTTTCCTCTCGATGCCACATTCGGGACAGGGCAGCCCATATTAATATCGATGCCTTTAAATCCTAGCTCCGCCATGCCAATACTCATTTGACGAAAATATTCAGGATTATCTCCCCAAATATGTGCCACCATTGGCTGTTCATCTTCTGTAAAAATTAAGCGGCCACGCACACTTTTCATACCTTCTGGATGGCAGTAGCTATCCGAGTTTGTAAACTCTGTGAAGAATACATCCGGTCGACCAGCTTCACTTACTACGTGACGAAAAACAACATCTGTCACATCTTCCATTGGTGCAAGTACAAAAAATGGTCGTGGTAAATCACGCCAAAAGTTATCTATCATTTCAAATTCAAATCCTCTCACTATGAATACAACTTCAAACTCCCAATCAAAAAATATAAGGCCAAATGTTACACTTATATCATGCTTCATAATTTATGATGAAACACAAGTATATTTATGCATTTATAACCTGTGTAAATCGGCAATGTTTATTTTAACTAAAATCAAGCCCAAATGGGATTTTTATAAACCAAAAAGCAGATGGTATAGATTTTTTCTATATCAACTGCTTTTCTATTATACCAACTTAAGTCAAGCCACACACTCTACGTGCGTAGTATAAAGTATATCATATCATTTAGTGTAACTTATATTACTGTTGTGCATTCTTTTGTAAAGAAAATAAAGTGAAACTTTAATCAGTGGGGTTTTGTCCATCCCCCACTGATTATGAGCCCACACCAATCGGGCTTTTACGGACAGGTATCTCCCACCTAACTTCCTCGCATTCGCCAAATTTTGAGGTGGGAGTCTTACTGCCNNCGCAAATAGCGGGATAAAACTAAATGTCTTCTTTTGTTTTGAATGAATTTAATTTCTTTTAAGTGTGTGGTCATTTTTGTAGTCAGTGGTCAAATGAATTATTACTTTTCATACACTATATAAATTGGTGAAATTTACTGAATTTAAGGGGGACGATTATATGAAGGTTGTTCGGTCTATGTTTAAGGGATTTTGTTTATTAAGTACAATGATTAACCCTATACTAAAGGCATTAACTAAAAGTAAATTTTAAATATTATAGCAATAAAAAACGTTAAATTAACGACTTTTTTATTTAAAACTACTCTTTTGTAAAAAATCGTTTCACATATACTTAAGGTTTATTTGTTGTTACATAATATGTTTTTCTTCAATTTTGGGACAAGTAGTTTGCTTTTTCTTGAAAACCTTTTTTCATATATGATAAAAAAAGACATTCCCTTAAATTGGAAATGTCTCTTTTAAATTAATAAAACAAATTTGGTTGTATATCTTTATTTTGAACAGTTTCTTCACCAATAATTTGTGCATCTTCAGTACTTGTACTACAACTTGTTGAGTATAAAATCGGTATACCGCATATAACATCATTCATTACATCACGAAAAACCTTTGCAGCGACTTCTGTGAACGTTTGACATAGAGTAGAAATATCATCATTATAAAATTGAATTACTTCCGCCGCAAAAACCGGAAAAACAACATTCGTTCCACCTGGGAACTGTGGCTGTACAACAACTTGCTCAAAATACAAGTTGTTTTCTAAAACTACTTGAAAAAGGTGTGCAATTTCAAAAGCGTCTAAAGGACAAGGAATTGGATTTACAATTCCATCCCCACTAACACTAACAACAATAGTTACATTTACATTGCCAAATTGTACTGTTGGTTTAAGAAGTGTAGCTAATGCAATCGCCTTTTCAACATCCGTAGTTTGTACTAAAATAATAAAATTTCCATCAGTCGGTATTAGCGGACCTACTGTTATAGTTGGATCAGCTCCTATTGAATTTCTGAGTTCGTTAAAATATGTGATCCATGGCGGCGAAAGTTGAGGTTGTACATGCTCGTCCATTCTTTTTTACCCCCTTTTTTAATTCTCAATACCATAATATGAAAAAAAAATAATATTGTATTAGATATATTTATTATTTTTCATAACTATTTTTATAGCCTCACGATATCACTTTGGAAATTTTGCACGTTTAGAATATCATTTAACCACATATTATCCATTTATTACATAAAAATAATATAGTAGTGGAAAATTTACAGATAAAGGATTTAGAAAGAATAAGGGGGACACGACTAATTAATCATGAAGATATGGTACGTTAGATATGAAAGAAAGTGCCACTATAGCACTAAGTGAGGCGTTAAAATCATAAAATAATTGTTGATGTGGTCAAAATGTGGTCAACCCCATCAACAATTACTATCAAACCCCTATATTTCAAGACTTAGCCAAACCACACACTCCACATGCGTAGTATGCGGGAACATATCAACAGGTTGTACCTCCTGTGTTTTATATCCACCTTCTTCTAATACTTTTAAGTCACGTGCTAATGTTGCTGGGTTGCATGACACGTATACGACGCGTTTTGGCTTCATGTCGATGATTGTGTTTAGTAGTGCTGCGTCACAGCCTTTACGCGGTGGGTCTACGACCATTGTGTCAGCGATTACGCCTTCTTTGTACCATTTAGGAATGACTACTTCTGCTTCTCCTACTGCGAATTCAGCGTTTGTCATGTTGTTTAGTGCTGCGTTACGGTTTGCGTCTTCAATTGCTTCTGGGACGATTTCAACGCCGTATACTTTTTTCGCCTTTTGCGCTAGGAATAAAGAGATTGATCCGATTCCGCAATATGCATCGATTACCGTTTCGTTACCATTTAATTTTGCGTATTCTAACGTCTTATCGTATAGTACTTTCGTTTGTTCTGGGTTTACTTGATAGAATGAACGTGCTGAAATCGCAAATTTAATGTCACCGATAAAGTCATAAATATACTCTGATCCGTACAGTACTGTCGTTGTATCTCCAAAAATTACGTTTGTACGTTTCATGTTTACGTTTTGAACAATTGATTTTACTTCTGGGAATTTTTCTGTAATTTCTTCAATGATTGCTTTTTTGTTTGGCAGTTCTGCTGTACGTGTAATGAAGACAAGCATAATTTCCCCTGTTACTTGTCCAAAGCGAGCCATTACGTGGCGAAGTGTTCCTTTGTTACGCTCTTCGTTGTACGCCGAGATACCTTGCTTCTCACAAATACGTTTTACTTCTTGAATAAGTGTATCGTTTTCTTCCGCCTGAATTAAGCATGATTCCATATTAATGATGTCATGCGTTCCTTGACGATAGAAGCCAGCTACAAGTCCACCTTCACGTTCTCCAATCGGCACTTGTGCTTTATTACGATATACCCATGGGTTCTTCATGCCAAGCACAGGATGAACAGGAACATCGCTTAATCCTCCGATGCGTTGCATAACGTCACGTACTTGTTTTTCTTTCGCTTGTAACTGTCCTTCATATGTTAAGTGTTGAAGCTGACAACCGCCGCACTGGTTGTATACCGGACATTCTGCAGCTTTACGATATGGGCTCTCTGTATGAAGCTTCATTAAACGGCCAAATGCGAAGTTTTTCTTCACTTTAATAATTTTAATTTGTGCCTCTTCACCTGGTAATCCGTTTTTAACGAAAATAGGATATCCTTTTACTTTCGCAACACCGGCACCATCATGTGTTAAATCTTCAAATACTACATCTATAAACTCGTTTTTCTCAACTGGTGGCGTCATTTTAGTACTCATTTTCCGACCTCTCTTTTTCATAACACTGCGTTACATTTTATCATACTTATATGGTTTATTTCTATGCTGCATTAATGATCGTGATGGAAGTTGTAAACTACGTAATTAGCATGAAAAGCTATTATACATGGGAAATGCCTATCTATGTCTTCATTATTCCTCTTATCTTTGTGATCGGTTATATTATTATCAATTCTAATAAGAAACGAAAGAATACATCTATTCAAGGCCACTAATCTTTTCCTTTAAAAATCATATTCCCCTCATTTTCTTCAAATGATATGATGAACAAGGGTATATCCCCACCACTCTTATCGCGGTGGGGATTTTAATGTAAATATGTAACATACTACACAATAGAAGGTGATTTTATGAGAAAATACGCAGCAATTGCTTTATGTACGTCTGCCATTCTAGCTGGATGTAATACTAGCAATGTAAGTCCAGAACCTAAAAAAGAGAAAAAGGTTCCAGAAGTTAAGAAACAAGAAGAGACTGTGCAAGAACAAGGTAAAATTTCTTATAATCCAATTACACACGAATCTACGAACACAATTATTCATATAACAGATATAAAAGATGCTTTAACCGAAGTACAATATAAAATTTGGCACACTTCCGATGGAAAGGAACATGCTAAATCTTTTTCCTCTAAAGAAAAGGAGAAACAATTTACACTCCCTTTTGATCTAAAAGAATTTGAAGGAAAACGCGGTGAGTTCCAAATTGAAGCAACAGGAGTTAAAGAAGATGGGAAAACAATCCCGCTCACAAAATCTACTATTACTTTCGAGCAAAAAGTCCCTGTTCTTATGTACCACGCAATTGACGATTTTCATGGACAAGGTATCAAAGACTTATTCGTATCACCTGCTAACTATGAAGCGCAAATGAAATATTTAAAAGACAACGGTTATACGTTGTTAACGTTTGAACGCTGGGGCGATATAAATAAAGTGAATAAACCGATTTTCGTTACATTTGATGATGGTATGAAAAATAATATGAATGCATTTCGTGTTTTGCAAAAACTAAAAGATGATACTTTTAAACCAACAGCAACGGAATATATGATTGTTGATAATGTTGATGTAGAAGGCGCTCTTTCTACATCTGAAATAAAAGAAATGGTTGATTCCGGCATTTTCTCTGTACAGTCTCACACAGCAACACATGCAGACTTACCGAAAATTACAAACTATGAAGAAGAATTAAAAGGCTCGAAAGAAAAGCTAGAAAAAATAACAGGTAAGCCTGTTATCGCAATTGCTTATCCATTCGGTCATGTAGATGATAAAGTTGTTGCAGAAACAAAAAAGTATTATCAATTTGCAACGACAACAAAGCCCGGTCAGTTCATTACGAAAGGTGAACCGGATGAGTTGCTAAAAATGAAACGCGTTCGTATACACCATACAACTACAGTTGAACAGTTTGCTTCTTCAATTAAATAAAGTGAAACTTTAATCAGTGGGGTTTTGTCCATCCCCCACTGATTATGAGCCCACACCAATCGG
>NUMR01000108.1 GCA_002578045.1 Bacillus cereus | reverse complement strand
AAGAAGTTAGGTGGGAGTCGGGCTGCCCGTAAAAGCCCGATTGGTGTAGGCTAATCATCAGTGGGGGATGGACAAAACTCCCACTGATTAAAGTTTCACTTTATTCATTGACAATGATTGAAGAAGAAAATAGAATGAGAAGTACTATAATTAAAACTTCAATGGAGGTTCATGATGTTTTATTTAATTTACTTCGCGATCATTTTGATCATACCGTTGTATGCACAGTCAAAAGTACGTAGTGCCTATAGCAAGTATTCACAAGTTTATTCAACATCAGGTATGACAGGAGCAGAAGTGGCTCGAAAAATTTTAGATGAAAATGGATTATACAATGTAGCTGTAGAAGAAACACCAGGTCATTTATCAGACCATTATGATCCAACTGCTAAAACAGTTCGATTATCAACAGATAATTATTACGGTCATTCAGTTGCCGGAACAGCAGTAGCGGCACACGAAGTAGGACACGCAATTCAAGATGCAAAAGATTATAACTTTATGCGTGTTCGCCATTCATTAGTACCAGTTGCAAATTTCGGTTCAAATATGTCTTGGATTTTCGTCTTAATCGGTATATTTGCAAACATGTCTGGTTTAATATTACTAGGAATGATTTTAATGGCAGCAGGTGTTATTTTCCAATTTGTTACGTTGCCAGTTGAGTTCGATGCATCAAAACGCGCAATGCAACAAATTGAAGCGCTAGGTATCGTATCAACAGATGAATATGGCCAAGCTCGTAAAGTATTAAATGCGGCAGCGTTAACATATGTAGCAGCTGCAGCTGTAGCAGTATTTGAATTATTACGCCTCGTATTAATTTATACTGGTATGCAGCGCAGTGACGACTAAAGACTATCAATTTTGATAGTCTTTTTTTGTCTAGTGGGTTAATTTGTATAATATACTACAAATAGAAATAATAGAAGTAATGAGGAAAGGCGGTGGAAAATATAAAATATCCAAGCCATTTAGTAAAACAAGTGAAAGAGCGTAGCGCTTTTTATCAGTTAGAAGGTTTTTTAAGTGGACAAGGTCCTGAAAATCCAACATTTATGCTCGTTGGAGAAGCGCCTGGTGAAACAGAAATTCATAATGGGATTCCATTTAGCGGGAGAGCTGGAAAACATTTAATGGAGTTTTTAGAACGTATTCACGTTACGAGGGAAGAAGTATATATTACGAGTGCAGTTCGGAGTAGACCTTATAAGTGGCGAGAGAAAAAAGAACGAAATGGTGAAATCATACAGAAAAAGTATAATAGAACGCCAAATCAAGGGGAAATACTTGCTCATGCCCCTTTATTAGATTATGAGTTGGAGCAAATAAAGCCAAAGCTTATCGTCACGCTTGGTAATATTGGGCTCCAACGTTTAACTGGAAAAAATAAAAGGATTACGGATGTACACGGACAATTATTAAAACAGCCAATTCAAAAATTAAAGGATATGCAAAGTACGAAGTTTATATGGACAGAAAAAGAGTATTATATTTTTCCGACCTTTCATCCAGCTTCTATTTTTTATAATCGTGGTTTGTTGGAATTCATTCATGAAGATTATGCAAAGTTGAAGCAATTTTTAAATGAAAAGGGACCGTCTTAAAATTAATTTTAGACGGTCTCCTTTTATCAACTCCTTTTAATGATGTAACGGATTTTTATTTTCATCTAGCGTAAATCCTTCACCAACGACATCGTGTACATCACTTACAGCGACAAAGGCATGTGGGTCTACAGAAGTAATGATGTTCTTTAATTTTACGATTTCATTTTTAGCAACAACGCAATATAATACATTACGTTCCACTTTTGTATAGGATCCAATGGCTTTTAAAAAGGTTGCGCCGCGCTCCATGTCGGATAAAATTTTGGCAGCAATTTCATCGTTTTTATCCGAAATAATAGTTGCTCCTTTAGCAGCATAGGCACCTTCTTGCATGAAATCAATGACTTTCGCTCCAATAAAAACAGCAACTAACGTATACATGCCTTCACGATATGATAAATATGTAAGAATAGAAACGATAATGACGACGGCATCAAACATAAACATCGTTTTTCCCATACTCCAGCCACTATATTTGTGAGCTAACCTTGCGATAATATCAACGCCGCCAGTAGTACCACCATATTTGAATATAATTCCAAGCCCAATACCGATAAATGCCCCGGCGAATAAAGCAGCGAGTGTCATATCATTTTGTAAATTTAAATGTAAGTTGAGTACGTCATAGCGTTGAAACATCCATAGGAATAAAGAGACGCTACATGTACCGATTAATGTATATAAAAATGTCGTTCGTCCGAGCAACTTCCAACCGATGAAAAATATAGGAATATTTAAAAGTAAGTTTGTATAGGAAGGGTCAAACGAAAATAGAAAATATAATAATAGCGTAATACCAGTAAATCCACCTTCTGCAAGATGGTTTTCCATATTGATATTCACAATACCGAAAGAAAAAATAGCGGAACCGATTAAAATAAAAATGATATTTCGAATCTTCAAATTTGATGTCATATAGAAATCCCCCTAATTATGTAATGGTTGCATTGCTCCGCTAAAACGGTAAAACACATAAGGACAAGTTATTTCTAGTTGCTAGTGAAAATAGTAAAAGCCGTAGGAACCCGATTGGTTCAACTAATCTTTTGCAAAAACCCGCAAAAGAAAGTTTCACTTTATCATAGTCTATCCCAAAAAGGTCGTAAATAGGTGTTTGGCGGGGAATAATATTTGTCAAATCGCGATGAATTGGCTAACATGAAAGAGGAAGGATTAGAGGTGAATTGTATGGAAACAAAAACGATGAAAGATATGCAGAAAGAAGTAGACGCATATATTAGTCAGTTTAAAGAAGGTTATTTTAGTCCGCTTGCAATGATGGCTCGTTTGACGGAAGAGATGGGGGAGCTTGCAAGAGAGGTAAATCATTATTATGGTGAGAAACCGAAGAAAACAACTGAAAAAGAACGAAGTATTGAAGAAGAGCTTGGAGATGTATTATTTGTTATGATTTGTATGGCAAATAGTTTAAATATTGATTTAGAAACAGCGCATAACATTGTAATGAATAAATTTAATACACGTGATAAAGATCGCTGGACACGTATTGATGAGGGAGAGAAATAATAATGAAAGAAATTAAAGTAATTATTGCTGGACCAAGAGGACGTATGGGACATGAAGCGGTCCTTCTTATGGAAAGAACGGAACATTTTAATTTAGTAGCAGCAGTGGATTATAAGCATGGCGGAGAGAAGATTTCTGATTTACCTGGCATGCCAACGCTAGATACACCGATTTACTCGGATTTACATACTTGTTTAGATGAAGTCGAAGCAGATGTGTTGTTAGATTTAACAACGCCAGAAGTGGGGAAACAACACGTTACACTTGCTGTTGAGCGTGGACTTCGTTCTGTTATTGGTACAACTGGATTTACAGAAGAAGAATTGAAACGTTTAACAGAGACTGCAAAAGAAAAAGCGGTAGGAACAATTATTGCTCCAAACTTTGCAATTGGTGCAGTTCTTATGATGAAATTCTCACAAATGGCAGCGAAGTACTTCCAAGATGTTGAAGTAATTGAATTGCATCATGATCAAAAATTAGATGCACCATCTGGTACAGCTGTGAAAACAGTAGAATTAATTCGTCAAAATCGTGAATCAAAGCAGCAAGGTCATCCAAATGAAATAGAGCAACTAGAAGGTGCTCGTGGTGCAAATGTAGATGGTATTCACATTCATAGCGTACGCTTACCAGGACTTATTGCACACCAAGAAGTAATGTTTGGTGGAGATGGACAAATGTTAACAGTTCGTCATGATTCATTCAATCGTGCATCATTTATGTCAGGTGTAAAACTATCAATTGAGACAATAATGAACCTTGATTATCTTGTGTACGGCTTAGAAAATATTATTGACTAAGGGGAGGTAACGGATGAAAATTGCCTTAATCGCACATGACAAAAAGAAAAATGATATGGTTTCGTTTGCATACGCATATAAACCAATTTTTGAACAACACGAATTATTTGCAACAGGAACGACAGGACTTCGTATTATGGAAGCGACTGGTTTAGTTATAACAAGATATCAATCTGGTCCTCTTGGTGGCGATCAAGAAATTGGTGCAATGATTGCAAAAAATGATTTAGACATGGTGATTTTCTTCCGCGATCCATTAACAGCACAGCCGCATGAACCAGATGTGAATGCGTTGCTTCGTTTATGTGATGTATATGCAATTCCGCTTGCAACGAATATGGCAAGTGCTGAAATGTTAATGCACGCATTAGAACGAGGAGATTTAGATTACCGCAAGTTAAGAAAATGAGGGGAATAATTATGAGTGGATTACATATATTAGCGTTTGGTGCTCATGCTGATGATGTTGAAATCGGCATGGCTGGTACCATTGCTAAATATACGAAGCAAGGGTATGAAGTAGGTATTTGTGATTTAACAGAAGCTAACCTTTCTTCAAATGGAACGATAGAGTTGAGAAAAGAAGAAGCAAAGGTCGCGGCTCGTATAATGGGAGTAAAAACGAGACTGAATTTAGTGATGCCAGACCGTGGTTTGTATATGAAAGAAGAGTATATACGTAAAATTGTAAAGGTGATCCGTACATATAAGCCAAAACTAGTTTTTGCACCGTATTATGAAGATCGTCATCCAGATCATGCAAATTGTGCAAGACTTGTGGAAGAAGCTATTTTTTCAGCAGGAATCTGTAAATATATGCCGGAGATTCCGCCGCATCGTGTAGAGTCTTTTTATAATTATATGATTAACGGTTTTCATAAACCGAATGTTTGTATAGATATTAGTGAGTACATTTCTATAAAAGTGGATGCATTAGAAGCGTATGAAAGCCAGTTTTCAACAGGGAGTGATGGCGTTAAGACGCCATTAACAGAAGGATACGTGGAAACCGTGGTTGCTCGTGAGAAGATGTTTGGAAAAGAAGTTGGAGTCTTGTATGCCGAAGGATTTATGAGTAAGAAACCGGTTTTATTACATGCTGATTTAATAGGGGGATGTAAATGAAATTAAAAATAGGTATCACATGTTATCCTTCTGTAGGTGGTTCCGGAGTTGTTGGAACGGAATTAGGAAAGCAGTTGGCGGAACGTGGGCATGAAATTCATTTTATTACATCAGGTTTACCATTTCGGTTAAATAAAGTATATCCAAACATATATTTTCATGAAGTGACGGTAAATCAATACTCTGTATTTCAATATCCACCATACGATTTAGCATTAGCGAGTAAAATGGCAGAGGTTGCACAAAGAGAAAACCTTGATATTTTACATGTGCATTACGCAATACCACATGCAATTTGTGCTTACTTAGCAAAACAAATGATTGGAGAGCGTATTAAAATTGTTACAACCTTGCATGGAACAGACATTACTGTGCTAGGTTCCGACCCTTCGTTAAATAATTTAATTCGTTTTGGTATTGAGCAGTCTGATGTTGTTACGGCTGTCTCACATTCATTAATTAACGAAACGAATGAGCTTGTAAAACCAAATAAAGAAATTCAAACGGTATATAATTTTATAGACGAACGTGTATATTTCAAGCGTAATATGTCTCAATTAAAGAAAGAATACGGTATAAGTGAGAGTGAAAAGATACTTATTCACATTTCAAATTTCCGTAAAGTGAAACGTGTACAGGATGTTGTTCACTCATTTGATAAAATTGCTAAAGAAGTAGATGCGAAGCTACTTCTTGTTGGGGATGGACCAGAATTTTGTACGATTGTACAGTTAGTAAAAAATTTACATATCGAAGATCGCGTCTTATTCCTAGGAAAGCAAGATAATGTTGCCGAGCTACTTGCGATGAGTGATTTAATGTTGCTTCTATCAGAGAAGGAAAGTTTTGGTCTTGTTTTATTAGAAGCGATGGCGTGTGGTGTACCTTGTATCGGAACAAGGGTTGGAGGTATTCCAGAGGTCATTCAACATGGTGAAACAGGATATTTATGTGAAGTTGGCGATACAACAGAAGTGGCAAGTCAAGCCATTCAGCTATTAAAGGATGAGGAACTTCACCGTAATACGGGAGAACGAGCAAGAGAAAGTGTTTACGAGCAATTCCGCTCAGAAAAAATCGTCTCACAATATGAAACGATTTACTATGACATACTAAAGGATGAAGAAAATGGAAAGATTTAAAAAGGCTAGTTCTATTATTGAGACATTAAAACAACAAGGACATGAGGCTTACTTTGTTGGTGGGAGCGTACGAGATCTTATTATCGATAGGTCGATTGGAGATATTGATATTGCGACATCTGCTTTACCAGAAGAAGTGATGGCTATATTCCCAAGACATGTTCCTGTTGGTCTTGAGCATGGAACTGTAATTGTTGTAGAAAATGGTGACCCATATGAGGTAACCACTTTTCGAACAGAAAGCGAATATGAAAATTTTCGAAGACCTAGTAGTGTTCAATTTGTTCGTTCATTAGAAGAGGATTTAAAACGTCGTGATTTCACAATGAATGCGATTGCCATGACAGAAGAGGGCGAAGTGATTGATTTATTTGCTGGGCGAGAAGCAATTCAAAAGAGAGAAATTGTGACAGTTGGAAATGCTGCTGATCGTTTTCAAGAAGATGCCCTGCGAATGATGCGTGGTATTCGGTTCGTAAGTACGTTAGGATTTTCTTTAGAAATGAAAACGAAACAAGCGATTGAAACATATGGACATTTGCTAGAACATATAGCAATTGAGCGAATTACAGTGGAGTTTGAGAAACTGTTGACTGGTACATATTGTGTGAAGGGCCTGCAAGAGTTAGTAGAGACGAAGCTATTTTCTCATCTACCATATTTACAAATGTCAGAAGAGAAACTGTTAAAAGCTACGCAGTATGAATGGAATTCTTTTGAAACAGACATTGAGGCATGGGCATTTTTCTTATACTGTATCGCAGAAGAGCATCCATCTGTCTTTTTACGTCAATGGAAGTTTTCGAATAAAAAAATAAAAGATATTGTCGCGGTTTTATTAGCAATCCGTACTAGAAAGGAGAAGGAGTGGGATACAGTCCTTCTTTATAAAACGGGAATTCAAATCGCTGAAATGGCAGAAAGAGTATATGAGGCTATGATCGAAAGCTATGATCGTACATCTGTTAAACACGTACAAATATTGTTTCAATCATTGCCAATTAAGAGTCGTCAAGAAATGAATGTGACTGGGAATGATCTATTAAACTGGGCAAATAAAAAGTCCGGTCCGTGGGTTGCTGAAATGCTTCAAAAAATCGAAGAAGCAATCGTACAAGGGAATTTAGTTAATGAGAAAGAGAGTATAAGGGAGTGGCTGCAAAGATGCAATCTACTATAAGAAAGCAGTTATTGCAAGTTTTTTCTGAAGCGGATGGAGAGTTTGTATCTGGCCAAACAATTAGTGATAAACTCGGATGCTCAAGAACAGCTGTATGGAAACATATGGAGGACCTTCGGAATGAGGGATACGAACTTGAAGCTGTGCGTCGATTAGGTTATCGAATTGCAAGTAAACCAGACAAAGTGACTGCTAATGAAATTCAGTTAGGGCTACAAACGAAGCGAATTGGTAGAACAGTGTATTTTGAAGAATCTGTTGAATCTACACAGCATATTGCGGCAAAACTTGCTTATGAAGGTGCAGAAGAAGGAACGATTGTTGTGGCAGAAGAACAAACAGCGGGAAGAGGTCGTTTAAGCAGAAAATGGCATTCTCCGAAAGGAACAGGAATTTGGATGAGTCTTATTTTGCGTCCATCGATTCCGGTTCATCACGCCCCACAGCTTACTTTGTTAGCGGCTGTTAGCGTTGCACAAGCAATCGAAAAATGTACGGGTGTAAACGTAGGAATAAAATGGCCGAATGATATTTTAATTCAAGGTAAAAAGGCTGTAGGTATTTTAACAGAAATGCAAGCGGATCCTGATAAAATTAATGCTGTCATTATGGGCATTGGTATTAATGCGAATCAAAAGCAAGAACATTTTGATGAGGAAATTCAGCATATTGCTACTTCTTTAGCGATTGAATCAGGTAAGTCAATTGTTCGTGCAGAGCTTATGCAACAAATTTTTTTACAACTAGAAAAATTATATGAAGAGTATTTACAAAATGGTTTTTCTGTAATTAAAATACTTTGGGAAAGTTACGCTCTGAGCATCGGGAAAGAAATTACCGCTCGAACGATGAGACAGACGATTACGGGGCTAGCAAAAGGGGTTACAGAGGATGGTGTATTGCTTCTGGAGGATCGTGAAGGGAAAGTACATCATATTCATTCTGCGGATATCGAAATTAAGTAAAAGAAGTTCCTCTTTTGGAACTTCTTTTTTATCCTGCTATTTGCGGNNACCTCAAAATTCGGCAAATGTGAGGAAGTTAGTTGGGAGAGAACTGCCCGTAAAATCCCGATTGGTGAGGGCTCATAATCAGTGGGGGATGGACAAAACCCTCACTGATTAAAGTTTCACTTTATTTTTTCATGTTAGAGTTATCTATAAAAGATAGCATTTACATTCTTAAATTTAATTTCACATACCGTACTAAAGATGAAAAATTATTTTTTCAAAAAAGTGTAGTAATTTCTTTTTGTAGTTTGCTATAATTAGTTCGAAAATGGGCAGTATCAGAGTGAACTGCACCATGATTCAAAGCAGTATGAAAAATAATAACTTGGATTCTGCCTTGATCCAATAACGGACTGGGACAGAGGGATGAATAATGCCGACGAACACACAACCCTTCTGCCCTTTTATGGTCAGAGGGGTTTTTTATATGATTGCGGCCATCTCCTCTCTCCTACATAAAGGAGGAGTAGTTTTTGAAAACAAAAACAGATTTTTTGAAAATGAAAGAGAAAGGTGAGCCGATTACAATGCTAACGGCGTATGATTATCCTTCTGCTAAATTAGCAGAAGAAGCTGAAGTCGATATGATTTTAGTTGGAGATTCTCTTGGGATGGTTGTACTCGGATACGATTCAACAGTACCTGTAACAGTAGAGGATATGATTCATCACACGAAAGCTGTACGCCGTGGAGCGAAAGGGACATTTATTGTAACTGATATGCCGTTTATGTCTTATCACGTATCATTACAAGAAACGATGGTGAATGCACGCCGCATCGTTCAAGAGAGTGGGGCACATGCACTTAAGGTAGAAGGTGCTGGAGAAGTAATATCAACGATTCAATATGTGACGAACGCAGGAATTCCTATTGTAGCGCATTTAGGTTTAACCCCTCAATCTGTAGGAGTATTGGGTGGATATAAAGTACAAGGAAAAGATGCTGAAAGTGCAAAAAAATTAATAGAAGATGCAAAAAAATGTGAGGAAGCTGGCGCGATAGCGCTTGTGTTAGAATGTGTACCAATGCAGTTAGCAGAATTAATTTCAAAGCAATTAACAATTCCAACAATCGGCATTGGAGCTGGACAAAAAGTAGATGGGCAAGTACTTGTATATCATGATCTCATCTCATATGGGGTGAAGCGTGTTCCGAAGTTCGTCAAACAGTATACGTCTGTTCAAGAAGAAATTGTGCGAGGGATTGCGCAATACGTTGCGGAAGTAAAGGTAGGAAAATTTCCTGAAGAGAAACATTCGTTTACGATGAAAGAGGAAGAATGCTTAGCGTTATACGGAGGAAAACAATAATGAACATCATAACTACAGTGCAAGAGATGCAGCAAATTACGAGCGAACTTCGTACAAGTGGAAAAAGTATTGGTTTTGTTCCAACGATGGGTTATTTACATGACGGGCATGCTATGTTACTACGTAAGGCAAGGGAAGAAAACGAAATTGTAGTTTTAAGTGTATTTGTAAATCCACTACAGTTTGGACCGAATGAAGATTTAGATCGATACCCTCGTGATATTGATAGAGATGAAAGTGTAGCAAAAGAAAACGGTGTTGATTATTTATTTTATCCGAGTGTAGAAGAGATGTATCCGGCAGAACAAACAACAACAGTAGACGTTGTGAAGCGTACTAGCGTATTATGTGGCCAACAAAGACCTGGGCATTTTGCAGGAGTTGCGACAGTTCTGATGAAATTATTTAATATTACAATGCCAAACCGTGCTTATTTTGGTATGAAAGACGCACAACAGGTTGCTGTCATTGAAGGGTTTGTCGCTGATTTTAATATTCCAGTTACAATTGTACCGGTTGATATTGTGAGGGAAGAGGATGGATTAGCGAAAAGTTCCCGCAATGTATATTTATCAAGTGAAGAGCGTGAAGAAGCTCTTCATTTATATAAAAGTTTGCGTATAGCAAAAGAACAAATTGAAGCAGGTGAACGTAATCCAGAAACCATTACGAAACTTGTAAAGGAACATATTGAACAGTATACGAAAGGCACTGTTGATTACGCCGACGTATATGCATATCCGTCATTGACAGTAGTAGAAAAAATTGAAGGACGAATCATTTTAGCTATTGCAATTAAGTTTGAAAATGTAAGGTTAATTGACAATATAACAGTAACGGTTAAATAAGGAGGAACATCTATGTTTCGCATAATGATGAGAGCAAAATTACATCGTGCAACTGTAACGGAAGCGAATTTGAATTATGTAGGTAGTATTACAATTGATGAAGATTTAATGGATGCAGTAAATATTGTAGAAAACGAAAAAGTTCAAATTGTAAATAATAATAATGGAGCTCGTTTAGAAACATATGTTATTAAAGGGGAACGTAGTAGTGGTATTGTTTGTTTAAACGGTGCTGCGGCAAGGCTTGTACAACCAGGAGATAAAGTAATTATTATTTGTTACGGCCTAGTTACGGAAGAAGAAGTTCATAAGCAAGAACCAAAAATTGCGGTGTTAGACGATCAGAATCAAATTATTGAAATGTTAGGTGCTGAAAAGGCCGGTACAATATTATAAAATAGGAAAGCTATCTCATTTGAATGAAGTGAGATAGCTTTTTTGCGCATCTTTTCATTAAGATGAGATAAAACGTGGTATAGTAACATTATATGAATTTTTGTTGTTTGAAAGGTAAGAAATTGAGGTGTTACATATATGAGTAAGCGTTATGTCGTTGTTGATTTAGAGACGACAGGGAACTCCTGGAAAGATGGGAAAGATAAAATTACCCAAATTGCAGCTGTAGTAGTACAAGATGGAGAAATATTGGAGATTTTTTCATCTTTTGTTAACCCAAAGAGAGAGATTCCCCTTTTTATCACAGAATTAACAGGGATTGATGAAAGTCTTGTAAAACAAGCCCCGTTATTTCAAGATGTAGCCCCGATGATTGTTGAGCTATTACAAGGTGCGGCTTTCGTTGCACATAATGTTCACTTTGATTGGAATTTTTTAAATAAAGAATTAAGGCAAGCTGGATATACAGAAGTACATTGCCCTAAAATCGATACAGTTGAATTGGCACAAATTCTTTTGCCAACAGCTAATAGTTATAAATTGCGTGATTTAGCCAAAAAGCATGAACTAGAACACAATCAACCACATCGTGCGGATAGCGATGCTCTTGCAACAGCAGAGTTGTTTTTACAATTTCTTAATGAAATTGAAAAATTACCACTTGTTACGTTGCAATCGCTTTATGAATTAAGTGATGTTTTCCAAAGTGATATAGCTGATGTACTTTCTGAAAATATTTTAAAGAAAGTAATGCATGCTAAAGAAGTAAAAGCGGAGTATGAAGTGTATCGAAATATTGCACTGAGAAAGCGGAACTATTCCTTAAGCCTTGGAGAAACATGTTCATTAAAATTTGATGCTTTCTTGAATAAAATGATGGATAAACTTGAATTAAATATGACAAGGTTTGAAAGACGAGAAAGTCAACAAATGATGATGAAAGAGATATATACAGCGTTAAGAGATTCTCGTTTTTCTCTTATTGAAGCAGGTACAGGGACGGGAAAGACTCTCGCTTATTTACTTCCTAGCCTTTATTTCGCAAAGAAAAAAGAAGAACCTGTCGTTATCAGTACACAAACGGTACAACTTCAACAACAAATACTTGAAAAAGAAATTCCGTTATTGCAAAAAATAGTGCCGTTTTCATTCGAGGTAGCTCTTCTAAAAGGGAGAAAGCATTATCTTTGTTTACATAAATTTGAATATGCTTTGCAAGAGGAAGAGAAAAATTATGATATGGCACTTACGAAGGCGAAAATTTTAGTTTGGTTATTAAAAACTGAAACAGGTGATTGCGATGAGTTAAATATTCCAGAAGGCGGAAAATTACTTTGGAATCGCATTTGTAGTGATGCTTATAGCCCGGGCGGGATACAAAGTAATTGGTTTAGTCGTTGCTTTTACCAGCGAGCGAAAAATAAAGCTTTATTTGCAGATATCGTTATTACAAATCATGCGTTATTATTTCAAGATTTTTCAAGTGAGGAACCGCTGTTTGCTTCATGCGAACATATTATATTTGATGAAGCTCATCATATTGAAGAAGCGGCGAGTAGAACTTTAGGTGAACAGTTCTCATGTATGTATTTTCAATTGGTTCTATCTCGCATTGGTACACTAGAAACGGATGATGTGCTGTCCAAAGTATATAAAATGATGAAAAAATCAGAGCAGGCCTCCCGTTCGACTTTTCGTATGATAAGTCATAGTTTGAAGGAACTTAAATTTGATGCTGACGAACTATTCCAAATGTTACGTACTTTTATATTTAAACAAACAAAGCAAGAACAAGGAATGAACAATATGCCGCTCATTTATCGATATAACACGGGAGTAGAGAATGGTAAGTTGTGGGATAGTATTGTTGAATTAACAAATCGTTTCGTATATGAATTAAGAAGAGTAGTGACTATACTTGAGAAGCAAGTAGATATATTACAAAGTAAATTAGAATGGGAGATGCATGTTGTTACGGGTGAATTCATGCATTTAATTGAGTTGCTAAGAAAGATGGCAGAATCATTACAGTTACTCATATTAGAAAAAAATTCATACGTAACTTGGATGGAGACGGAAACAAAAGGAACAATTCATGCAACAGTTTTATACGCGCAACCTATTCATATTGGTGAAAGATTTGCTGATGAATTTTTAACAAAAAAAAAGAGTGTTATCTTTACATCTGCAACATTAACAGTTAACGACACATTTGATTATATAAAAGAGGAACTTGGCTTACATGATTTTGCTCCAAACACATTAAAGGTTCCATCGCCATTTCGTTATGAGGAACAAATGAAATTAATGGTTTCAACGGATGTACCTTTTATTAAGCAAGTAAGTAATGAGAAATATATTGAATCTGTATCGGAACATATTGCACGAATAGCGAAGGTTACAAAAGGGAGAATGCTCGTTTTATTTACTTCGTATGAAATGTTGAAAGAAGTGTATGCGAATTTGAAACGTGCTGATGAATTAGAAGGTTATGTATTATTAACACAAAGTGTGAACAATAGAAGTCGAAGCCGCTTAATTCGAAAGTTTCAAGAGTTCGACAAGTCGATTTTGTTAGGAACAAGCAGTTTTTGGGAAGGAATCGATATTCCAGGGGATGCCTTAAGTTGTCTTGTCATTGTCCGTCTTCCGTTTACACCTCCTCATCAGCCGATGATGGAAGCGAAAGGTGAATGGCTAAAAAATCAAGGCGAGGACGTATTCGCTAAATTAGCTCTCCCGCAAGCAATATTACGTTTCAAACAAGGATTTGGTCGTTTAATTCGAACAAATACAGATACGGGGACGGTAGTAGTGTTAGACCGGCGATTGACGAGTTCTTCCTATGGAAAACGATTTTTACAATCGATTCCTAATGTACCTCTTTATGAAGGACCGTTAGAAGAGTTGCTAGTACAATTAGAAGAAACGTCAAATGAATAAAATTGGAAGAAAGATACGCCTGAAGTACCTATACACTTCAGGCGTAAAAAATGTGGGTAGGAGGAATTTTATTTTTCTTACTTCTTGTATACAAAATGTATTGGTTTTCGACTTGAAACCTTTTTTTGCTGTACATGTCCTGCTATAATAGATGGGTGATGAAGCAGGGGTTGTAAAGAATGTACTCTTATTGTAACCGCATTGCGTTCTTCTATAATTAGAAATTTTTGTGTAACGGAGGAGTTTTTTCATGGAGAAGAAAATCGAAGTACTATCAACGACGCATATTAAATATTCGTCTGACTTGTATAAAATTGTTGATAGTTTGAATCGTACGTTAAAAGAGCAGGACCTCATGTTTGGATTAGCATTAGACGAAAAAGACAAAGAAGAAGCTGTATTTACGATTTACAGAACGTAGTGATACAATGAAAAAGTGGATTTTTGCAATCATTATCGTTATCGTTGCTAGCGGAATATATGGGGCGTATGTTTATAATAAAGCGATGGAAAAGAAAATTCCAAATGAATCAAAATCTGTAGAAATTGCAAAAGAAAAAGCAAAGCTTACAAAGATAAAATCTGTTGATTATTATAACGGGAAATCTTCATATACAGTCGTACAAGGGACAGATGAAAAAGGAGAACAAATTATTGTTTGGGTACCTGATAAAAAAGGAAATGTTCTAGTGAAGAAAAAGAGTGAAGGCATTTCTGAAAAAGAAGCTTTACAAAAATTGGCAGACCAAGCAACTGGAAAAGGCGATGAGCCGAAGCCGAAGCCAAAACAAATTGTAAAAGTAAAATTAGGTGCTGAAAACGATATTCCGTTGTGGGAAATTACATATATTGATCAGGAAGATCGTTATACGTATTATTATCTAGAGCTTCAAAATGGGGAATATGCTGCACATTACAGCATTGAAAAATAGATGTAGGGGGAACCACAAATGAAATTAGCAAAGCGAGTAGCTGCTTTAACACCGTCTTCAACTTTAGAAATTACAGCAAAGGCACAAGCATTAAAAGCAGAAGGTCATGATGTAATTGCATTAGGGGCAGGAGAACCTGACTTTAATACACCAGAGCACATTATGGATGCTGCGCATAAAGCGATGTTAGAAGGACATACGAAATATACACCAACAGGTGGATTACAAGCATTGAAACAAGAAATTGTAAAGAAATTTACTCGTGATCAAGGCATTGCATATGATCCATCTGAAATTATTGTATGTAACGGTGCAAAACATGCATTATATACTTTATTCCAAGTATTACTTGATGAAGGAGATGAAGTTATCATCCCAACTCCATACTGGGTAAGCTATCCCGAACAAGTAAAGCTTGCAGGCGGTAAGCCGGTTTATGTAGAAGGTTTAGAAGACAATGAGTACAAAATTACAGCTGAGCAGCTACGTGAGGCAATTACAGAGAAAACGAAAGCAGTTATTATTAATTCACCGAGCAACCCAACAGGGATGATTTACAGCAAAGAAGAATTACAACAGCTTGGAGAAGTGTGTTTAGAACACGATATTCTAATCGTTTCAGATGAAATTTATGAGAAGTTAATTTATGGTGGCGCAGAATATACTTCAATTGCCCAGCTTTCTAATGCATTGAAAGAACAAACTCTAATTATTAATGGTGTATCTAAATCTCATTCTATGACAGGATGGCGTATCGGGTATGCAGCAGGAAATAAGCAGCTTATTAAAGCGATGACGAACTTAGCGAGTCATAGTACGTCAAACCCTACTTCAATCGCTCAATACGGTGCAATTGCGGCATATGCAGGCTCACAACAACCTGTAGAAACAATGCGTCAAGCATTTGAAGAGAGATTAAACATTATTTATGATAAATTAATTCAAATTCCTGGTTTTACTTGTATTAAACCCCAAGGTGCATTTTATTTATTCCCTAACGTGAAAGAAGCTGTAGCTTTATCAGGATATGACACAGTTGATGAGTGGGTAAAAGCTTTATTAGAAGAGGAAAAAGTGGCACTTGTGCCAGGTACAGGATTTGGGGCTTCAAATAACGTTCGTTTATCATATGCGACATCTCTTGAACAAGTAGAGAAAGCATTAGAACGCATTCATACGTTTATGAACAGTAAAGTGCAAGTTTAATTGCATATTTTATTAACACAATATAAAAAACCTCTCTATGTAATAGGGAGGTTTTTTTGATGAATTGTGGCAAAAAGAAATAGCTAAAGGTGTGTTATACTAGAGAGCGAGGTGTTTGGTGATGAAAAAGAAAATGATGTTACAGTGGTTGGAGCAGGGAAGCATTGCAATTCCAAAATTGCTTATGATGCATTATAAAAAATTAGGGTTAAATGAAACGGAATTTATGGTTGTACTCCATGTGCACACATTTTTAGAATCGGGAAATTCGTTTCCGACTCCTTCGGAGATTTCAGAACGGATGACAATAACGGAAATGAAATGTATGGAAGTAATTCAGGCATTGATTCAAAAAGGTTTTTTATCACTAGAAGGTGGACAAAAATTAGAAGCGATGATGTGTGAAAGTTATTCTTTACAACCGCTATGGGAAAAAATATTGCATTTCTTAATGAATGAATCAATAGAGGAAGAACAAAAAGAAAAAAAGCAATTGCAAGTAAATTTATATACAGTATTTGAAAAAGAATTCGGAAGACCACTGTCACCTTTTGAATGTGAAACGTTAGGAATGTGGGAGGATCAAGATCAACATCATCCGAATGTAATTCAAGCAGCTCTTCGAGAAGCTGTGATGAGTGGTAAGCTGAATTTCCGATATATTGATCGTATTTTGTTTGAGTGGAAAAAGAACGGGATTAAGACGGTAGATCAAGCACAAAATCAAGGGAAAAAATTTAGAGCGAATCAACAGCGTATGCAACAAACAACAAAACAAGAGACGAAATTTACTGGGAAAGTGCCTTTTTATAATTGGTTGGAGCAGTAATGTAGGAGGAAGTATATGTTAAATAAAACGCAAATTCGTTATTGTTTAGACACAATGGCAGATATGTATCCAGAAGCACATTGTGAATTGATACATGATAATCCATTTGAACTTGTAATCGCGGTGGCATTATCTGCACAATGTACAGATGTACTTGTGAATAAAGTGACAAAAAATTTATTTCAAAAGTATAAAACACCAGAAGACTATTTAAGCGTTTCTCTAGAAGAGTTACAACAAGATATACGCTCTATTGGATTGTATAGAAATAAAGCGAAAAATATTCAAAAGTTATGCCAAATGTTATTAGATGATTATAATGGGGAAGTACCAAGAGATCGAGATGAGCTTACGAAACTACCAGGTGTCGGAAGGAAGACAGCGAATGTTGTAGTATCGGTAGCGTTTGAAATTCCAGCAATTGCTGTTGATACGCATGTGGAGCGAGTGAGTAAACGATTAGCGATTTGTAGATGGAAAGACTCTGTGTTAGAGGTAGAAAAAACGTTAATGAAGAAAGTTCCGATGGATGAGTGGGGAGTTACACATCATCGCATGATTTTCTTTGGACGTTATCACTGTAAAGCACAGCGACCACAATGTGAAGAGTGTCGATTGCTAGAAGTATGTCGTGAAGGAAAGAAGCGAATGAAGGGGAAATAAAGGATGAAGCGAGCTATAGAAATACCGAAAGAATTTCGGTGCTTACCATTTTTTAAAAAAAGCGTAAAGTCAATTGTGTATCATACAGACCAATCTTTTGAAGAAATAATACAAAATACTTACTTTATATTTGATATAAAAAAACACTATGAGCCGTGGAATGAAATCGAAAAAAGTATTCCTGCGATGTTGAATGTATGGAAAAACAAACATGAAGAAATTGCTACACTATTTCGAAATAGAAAAAAACAAGAAGCCGAGAGGCCAATGATACTTTTTGCAGCTCATTTATTATCGGTTGTATATTGGCTAAATGAGCAACCAGTTCATCGTTTGAATGAAATGCAAGTAAATGTCGATAAATTGGAATTACAACCCGTTAATTTTATGGAACGATATTCATTTATTATAAAGAAAACGAGTAATTACCATTCTTATATTCAATTAGTACAGTTGTATATTGAAATAGAAAAGCTATATGTAAGGAAAATGATAACAAAAAAGAAGTCCGTTTCTCGTTAAGAGCAAGGACTTCTTTTTGATTATTGTGACTTTGCTGTAACAATATTTCAGTTTGTGTGAGGTGTACCTCCTCCGGTATTTTGTAGTTGCTGATTATGTTCTTCTTCCGCTTTTTTTCTAGCTTCTTCTTCAGCCTTTTTCTTAGCCTCTTCTTCCGCTTTTTTTCTAGCCTCTTCTTCTTCTTTTTTCTTAGCCTCTTCTTCTTGCTGTTTACGTTGTTCTTCTTGTTGCTGTTCTTGTTGTTTACGTTGTTCTTCTTCCGCTTTTTTCTTAGCTTCCTCTTCAGCCTTCTTCTTAGCCTCTTCTTCCGCTTTTTTCGCGTCTGGAGTTTCTCCAGGGGCAGTGAAGGATGCACCGATTGCAGGGCTTGTTCCAGTACCTTTTTTCGCTACTACAGAGAAGCTATAAGTAACACCTGGCTTAATGCCACCAAGTGTAGCTGTTGCACCATTAACTGATAAGCTGCCGCTAGAACCGTCTGTAGCTTTATAAGTTGCCGCATAAGCATCAACTTCTGTTGGCCCAGACCAGTTAAGTGTAACTGTACTAGCGCCATCGAACGTGACATTAAGGCCGCTAGGTGCATCTACTTTAATTTCTTTAATTGCATCTTTTTTCGCACCTTTTACGTATAACTCGCCGTTTATTTCTTGTACGGAAAAAGGACGTTCGAAACGAGATTTATCTGTAGCAAATTTGCTCATCATTACTTGGAATATTTGCTGCGCAATTCTAGTAGAACGATCGCCGATGTAATTTTCTGGACCATTCTTTTCGTAACCAGTCCATACAGCCATTGTATATTGCGGTGTATATCCAGCGAACCAGCTATCTCTGTTCGCATCAGCTGGTATGCCATACTTTTTTATATCTGCCGCATCAAAGTTTTGTGTTCCTGTTTTACCTGCTACATCTACTCCTGGAACATATGCTGTTGGACCTGTACCGCCAGAACCAGGTTTCACCACGTCACGAAGAACGTCAGTAATCATGTAAGCTGTATAGTCGTGCATGGCACGTTGTTCTTTCGGTTTAAAGCTTTTCTTTTTCCCGTCCGGGAAGATTACTTCTTTTACGAAGTGAGGTTTATTATAAACACCGTTATTACCAAACGTTGCATAAGCTCCAGCCACATTTAACGGAGAGCTTTCATTACTACCGATTGCAGTAGATTCAAATACTTTATCTTTATTAAACGTCATACCTAAACCTTCGGCGAATTCTTTTGAATTATTAAGACCAACTGTTTGAGCTGTCTTTAAAGCGGGAATATTTAATGATTTTTTTAGAGCTTCACGTAGAGAAACATCACCTTTATAACTGTTTGTAGCATTTTTAATTTTTGTACCATCAGAGTATGTGTACTCTGAGTCATTTAATTGATGGTACGTAGACCATTGTAAATATTCAATAGCTGGACCATAGTCAAAAATAGGTTTCATTGTTGAACCGACTTGACGTTCTAAATCGGTAGCCATGTTGTGTCCTTTAAATGTTGATTTGTTTTCTTTACGACCGGCACCGACTGCACGAACTTCTCCAGTTTTCGTATCCATAAATACAAATGAACCTTGGAATTGATCGTTTGGATATTTAATAAGATTTCCATCCATTATTTTATCCGCATAATTTTGAGCTTCAAGGTCAAGATTTGTTTGAATTATTAAGCCATCAGAGCCAATATTCACATCAGGTATCTCTTTCTCTACTTCTTTGAAAACGGCATCTAAATACGCTTGATATGGCATTTCAGTTGCATCTGAAGGCGGAAGAAGTCCTTCTGTTACAGGGATTTGCATTGCGTTATTCATTTCTTCTTTTGTTATATAACCATGTCGATTCATCAATGATAATACGACATTACGACGATTTGTTGCTCTTTCAACATTTTCTTGTTTTGTTGGATCATAAATGTTAGGACCCTGTGGTAAACCCGCAAGCATTGCAGCTTCGTGTAATTGTAAGTCTTTTAAATCTTTGCCATAATATTTTTGTGCCGCTGTTGCAATACCGTAAGAGCGATTACCTAGATTAATCTTATTTAAGTACATTTCTAAAATCTCATGTTTAGAGTATTGTTGCTCTAATTTATAAGATAAGTACCATTCCTGTACTTTTCGTTTTGCTGTTTTGTCCATCGTTAGAAAATAGTTTTTAACTACTTGCTGTGTAATTGTACTACCACCTTGTGAGCCGAAACCACCAGTGACATTTTCCATAACTGCTTTTGTAGTACGTTTCCAATCAATTCCATGATGATCATAGAAGCGTGAATCTTCAGTCGCAAGGAATGCATGTTCAACTACTTTTGGAATTTGTTCATACGTAATATGGGTTCGTTTTTCGGCACCGTATTCATAGAAGAAGTTTCCGTTTTTATCAAGAAACTTTGTTGATAAAGGATTGACAAGCTTTGATTTATCTAATTTTGGAGCATCCTGTATCATAATAAAGAAAGTGGAAACGCCAGCTACAAGACCAACGATACCAAGAAGTAGACAACCTATAAGGAATTTCTTGAAAAAGGAGCCCTTTTTCTTTGGTTTTGCTTTTTTATTTGTTTCTTTCGTTTGATTTTTTACATGATTTCGTTCTGTACGAGAACGATAATTATCTGACATTATGCTTTCTCCTACCTTTCATTCTCTCCCCCAAAAGTCGAAAAAAGAGCCTTAGTGATGACTCTATCACGAAAAATAAACCGTGTCTAGTACACGGATATAATCAATCCGAGGGCGATAACCGCATGATAATGAAGATCCATGCTCTTCTATTTCTTGTTTTGTAATCGATTTACGGCCACCAGTATTTTGACGATTCCAAAATGCGATAATATGTTTCGCATCGAGTAAATAAAGTTCATCAAAAAGTGTAAATTTAATAATAACAAATGCAATTCCATTATGAGCGATTACTTGCTTCATATGTTCAATTTGATGAAGGTGGAAGTTTTGAAGTGGAAAACTGGTTTTATTTTTTGTTTCTTTTGCTTCAAAATCGATGTATTTCCCTTTGTATACACCGTTGTAATCTGTTGTAGAAGGTTGTTTAAAATACGCTTCTTTTACCACTGCAGCACTTCGAGCGGGGTAATCTACTTTTACAATTTGAAGAGGCGTCGGTTTTTTATGTATGCATGCAATATTATGGGTTAAGTAATATTGATTTGTTTCATTCAATTCCTCTTCAAGGGACATACCTCTATTACTATAAGTATGTTTTTTTATAGGTGCTTTATGAGGTTGTGAAGCTTGATTGTATCTTTTTCCATTTGGGTAACGAATCGTCATATCGTGTCCACCCCCAACTTACTTAAAATTACTTACAAAGGTGATTATATCAAAAAATGAAAAAAGATGTGACCTTTTTCAAGAAAGGTATGGTGACTTATTTATGTTTACACGGAATGATTATGAGGAAATTAAACAATATCGTAAAAATATGGTTTGTACAGAAGAAGAAAAAGCTATTGTTCATAATATTAAGGAGAAAACAGAAGTAGCAAATATGGACAACGTTTCACGGACGCAATATTATCAGGAATATTATGTGAGAAATAATGAAATTCGATGGTCTTTTTTAGCGAGCATGGTCTCGAGAAATGCTGGATGGAATATGACTGATTTAGAAGGGAGATATTACGCTACGGTTTTATCTAAAGCGGTAAGAAAACATTTGTTTCTTCTATATGAACAGGCTAATTGGATTATTTTCTTAGATGCATTTCCTCAGCTATTACTATATGAGGAAAGTAAGAGGAGACGTATACCCCTTTTCCACTTATTACAATTTTTCAACGTATCAATTTTTATGGAGAAAGAGTGGACATTTTTCTGGGAGAAAAAAGATATCAATAGGCTTATGACAGCGCTTATTATAAATGAGCAAAATAAAATTCAAAAACCAGTTATTGAGAACACCTATTTTAAAAAACATGTATTTCATACGGCACTTTTTAAAGTGCAAGAAATGTTTCATGTTAGTGCAGTTATTTTTCCAACCATTGAAGGGAGTATATATGGGTTTTCAGTTTATCAATTTGAAACATTACAAAAGCGTATAGAACTTGGGAAGAAATTAGCGTGGTTATTGTTTCATACGAATTATAAAAGTTTATTTTACAAGTTTGCACTGCAAACTGCACATACTGGGTCTAGAGAAGATTATGAATATTACTTAAGGGAAACTAGAAAATTTTGTACACCAGCACTAAGAGATGTGTATTCTGTTGTTGCACATGAGGAAATAAGAATGAGGGATTGGTTTTGTGAAGATCCGAAAATGAATGTATTATTTTTATTTGAAGAGCCGAAGGGTGAAGTTAATATAACAGCATGGTATAGAAGAAAGAAGGAACAAATCTATGCTGTTTCTATCGTAAATCGTTTTGTTAAAAGGATAGATGAGTTCATGATATAATAAAAAAGAAGTCCCATCTTCATTTATGAAGACGGGACTTCTTAATGTGAAGTAATCCTGCTAAGTGTGTTAAGACTTTAATCTCAAAACTAAATGAAAGTAGAAGATTAAGGGGTATTTAGAAATTAGCAGTTTGGAAAAGCCCTATTCATTAAAGTTTCACTTTATGTAGCCGGGAAGTTTGGTCCATCTAGCTTTGGATTACCAGTCTCGGGTTTATTTTGCTGTTTGTTTTGTTTTTTCTTTTTTTCGTTTTTGTTCTTTGTCATCTTAATACACCTCCTTTTTGTATTGTTACCATTTCTATAAATAACATTCAAAATGATTTCTTTGACGAATAACAACTAGTTTTGTCATGTGGGCAGGAGTGGGGAATCATTCGGCGAAATTACATGACAAAGGAAAAGCAAAGAAGGAGGCGTTTTGTATATGGCGATGGTTCAAAAGGAAGATGTAATGAAAAAAATGGATCAAATGTTAAGTTCTCTCGATTTGCTGGAAATGAATATAGGAATTAGAATGAATCATGCATTGAAGGACAAGGGTGAAAAAATATGTAATAAAATAGAAATAACAGAAATGCATATTGAGCATATGGAGAATAAATTAGTGCATCACGAAGAAAAAGGGAATTGGGTGAATACATTTCAAAACGTCGTAGTGAGTGCATAGTAAGGTGGGAATGAAATGCAATATGAAGCATTAATACAGTCTTCGGAAAAACTCATACAGTTTAATAATGAAGCGAATGTAAAAAAAAGAGAAATAATCGAATACGATTTTTATAAGGATATGAAACCATTTGTAAACATGGTAGATGAGGAGTTAAAGGTGTGGAAAGAATTAGCTTATAAATGGATTAAGGAAGAAAAACCGAAGTATATACATGTACAGCAAATTGATCAAGTGTACGATAATTTACAAACGAATGTATTACAATGTTTTGTAAATAAAGGTAAAGGTAAACGCTTTTTTGAAACACATCAAGCCATTTCATATACTTTGCAAAATATAGTTGAGCAATGTAAATAACAAGAGGGGAAACCCTCTTGTTTTTTCATGCTTCTGTCATTGTTGTAGGTTTTGTTGCACCTCTTATTTCTAATTCTTTTATTAATGTACGGTAATCTGAAATACATACGTTCCCCTCTAGATAACAATGTCTGGCAAAGTCTAACAATTCATTTACATTTTCTGTGTAATACCCTTTTTTTTGAGAAAACGCTTGTTTTAAATCCCCTAATACCATGTTGATTCCTCCCCCATGAGAATCTTTTTCTTAATTATCATAGCATGAAATAATTTTTTGTTTTAATTTTTTAAAAATTAAAACTTCCGACAAAAATAGACATAAACTCCGTTACACATATTATTTTACAGGTACATATTATATATGTAGAAACTTATGTGAAGGAGGAGAGAATGCATGTTTCAACAACCTAACGTATATCAGCAAGCTAATCCATATGCACAGCAAAATATGTACCAATATAATAAGGATACATATTTACGGTATAATATGTATCCTTTCGATCCTTATTATGGAAATCAAAATTATTATCAGCCATTTGAAGTGTCTTTTATGAATCAACCACAGCAACCTTATATGAATTCACAATATTATATGCCACCACCATCTCCCTATGCCAATCAACAAGCGATGTTTTATCCACCTAAACAACCTTATCCAACGATGAATAAACAAAAGCAACCACAGCAACCGAGTCAGTTTTCTAGTTTTGTGTCACAATTTAAAACATCAGATGGTAACTATGATGTAAATAAAATGATGAATACAGCTGGACAAATGATGAATGCGATGAATCAAGTGACAGGTATTGTGAAGCAAGTTGGAGGATTTTTTGGTAAATAATGATGGGTTGTTGTCCACAATGTATATTATGAATATAGTACAGTTCTAGACAAATTTCCATGAAATAAATGGGTATATATAACAAGCGGCTTAACTTCTTTTCTCATATTGTAAAGTGTAATCAGATTTTTTTATGAGAGAGGAGAGAAAAAACTATGCATCATTGTCATCCTTGCTTTGGAGGGCATAAGCCTACAGGACCTATTTCTACAACTGCTCCTGTCATTCATCCGACGAAACAATGTGTAACACACTCATTTTCAACAACGGTGGTGCCACACATTTTCCCAACGCATACAACACATGTACATCATCAACAAATTAAAAATCAAAACTTTTTCCCGCAAACAAATTCAAATGTAAATGTTGTGGATCCGATTGATCCAGGATTTGGTGACGGATTTGGACCATTCGGTCCCGGTCATCAAATATCTCCATTTGGACCAGGACCGAATGTATCTCCATTTGGACCAGGACCGAATGTATCTCCATCCGGATTAAATATGGGACCAAATGTATCTCCATTCGGACCGAATATGGGACCAAACGTTGGTGGAATATTTAAAAAGTAAATGATATGTTAGAACTAGCGAAATGCTAGTTCTTTTTTTGTAACTGAGGTGCAAATATGAAAGTTGTTGCTGTAACGGGATATAAGCCATTTGAACTTGGTATATTTAAAAATGATCATCCAGGGGTAGCATGTATAAAAAAGGCGTTACGTCGTAAATTAACTGTTTTTGTAGAACAAGGTTTAGAGTGGGTAATAATAAGCGGTCAGTTAGGAGTCGAATTGTGGGCTGCTGAAGTTGTTTTTGAAATGCAAGTAGAATATCCAGATTTAAAATTAGCGGTATTTACTCCGTTTTTAGAACAAGAAGAAAATTGGAAAGAGGATAATCGTGAATATTACGAATTTATTCTCTCACAAGCAGATCATATTGATAGTATCACGAAACGGAAATACGAAAGCCCAGAACAATTCAAATTAAAAAATCAATTTTTTATTGAAAAAAGTGATGCCCTTTTAGCTGTGTATGATGAAGAAAAACAAGGGAGTCCTAAATATATGGTAGAAACAGCAAAGAAAAAAGGGGAAATAGAAAATTATCACAGTTATTTCATTCTTTTTTCTGATTTACAAGATATAATAGAAGAGGAACAGTGGAATAATGCAGAGTAATATGTAATATAGTACTCGTATATATGATTGACAAAAGACATTGTTTCTGAAAAAATTTAGTTAATGAAAAGTTTTTGTGAAAATTTGAGGTGAAGAAAATGATTTCGGATAAAATTAAATTAACGGCGAAAGATATTTTAGAAAAAGAATTTAAAACAGGTATGAGAGGTTATCAACAAGAAGAAGTAGACAAGTTTCTTGATATGATCATTAAAGACTATGAAGCTTTTCACAAGGAATTTGAGCAATTAAAGCAACAAAATGCTCGTTTAAAACGTGAATTAGAAGAACAAAAACTTGCGGCAACAAAAATTTCGCAACAGCCAGTACAAACACCAGTTACGCAACCAGTATATAACAACACGAATACGGATATTTTAAAACGTTTATCTAATTTAGAAAAAGCTGTATTTGGAAGTAAGTTATACGAATAATGTAAGGTGATAAAAAGGTTTAAGCATTTTACATAGAAAAAAACATTGCAAAATCTTTTTGTTTCCACTATACTAATGGATGTCATAACGTTTGGGTAATCGCTGCAACGCCAACGTTGTAGAGGAAAGTCCATGCTCGCACGGCCTGAGATGGCTGTAGTGTTCGTGCCTAGCTAATTCATAAGCTAGGGTATTCTGGCTGTAAGGCTGGTTTAACGGCAGGGAAAAAACCTAAGTCCTTTCGGATATGGTTTGACTACCTTTAAAGTGCCACAGTGACGAAGTCCTTGAAGAAATGATAGGAGTGGAACGAGGTAAACCCCACGAGCGAGAAACCCAAATAATGGTAGGGGAATCTTTTCCAAGGAAATGAACGACGGGAAAGGACAGGTTTTCATAACCTGTAGATAGATGATTGCCACCGGAGTACGAGGCGTGGGCCGTTTGTAGTACAAAGGAACAGAACATGGCTTACAGAACGTTATGAACCAACTATGAAATAACCCAGCTCTCCTTTGTTAGAGGAGGGCTTTTTATTTGTATGAAGTTATAAATTGTGAGTTAGAATGGTTAATGAGAAAATTTTTCGTAAAATGTAATAATTAATAGGAGAAAAAGCTGTTAATTATTGTTTGATTATACATAAGAGGTGAATGCAAATGGGAAAAGTTACTTTAATTGCAACAGCGGCAATGGGGATTGAAGCATTAGTTGCACGAGAAGTTCGAGATCTTGGTTATGAATGCCAAGTGGAAAACGGAAAAGTAACATTTGAAGCAGATGAAAAGGCGATTTGTCGCACGAATTTATGGTTACGTACTGCGGATCGTGTGAAAATTAAAGTTGGCGAATTCAAAGCAACAACATTTGATGAACTGTTTGAAAAAACGAAAGCATTAAATTGGGGAGATTATATTCCAGAGAACGGGGAGTTCCCTGTTATCGGTAAATCTTTAAAATCTGAGTTATTCAGTGTTTCGGATTGCCAACGTATCGTTAAAAAAGCGGTCGTTGAAAAATTAAAAACAACATATAAACGAACTACTTGGTTTGAAGAAACTGGTTCGCTATTTCGCATTGAAATTGCAATGTTAAAAGATATTGCAACATTAACGATTGATGCGAGTGGTGTTGGACTTCATAAACGTGGATACCGCGTTGATCAAGGGGAAGCTCCTTTAAAAGAAACATTAGCTGCATCTTTAATTAAATTAACAAATTGGAAACCAGATCGTCCTTTCGTTGATCCATTCTGTGGATCAGGTACAATTCCGATTGAAGCAGCATTAATTGGTCAAAATATCGCTCCAGGATTTAACCGTAGCTTCGCATCAGATGGGTGGAGCTGGGTAGGTAAACAAAACTGGCGTGAAGCTCGTCAAGAAGTTGAAGATTTAGCGAACTACGATCAACCATTGCAAATCATTGGATCTGATATTGACCATCGTATGATCCGAGTTGCGCAAGATAACGCAGAAGAAGTAGGTTTAGGTGATTTAATCACATTTAAACAAATGCAAGTAAAAGATTTTACAACAAAAGAGGAATATGGCTATGTTGTAACGAATCCTCCATACGGAGAACGTTTAAGTGAAAAAGCACTCGTGGAACAATTGTATAAAGAAATGGGACAAGTATTCCGCCCATTAGACACATGGTCAGCCTATGTATTAACAAGTTATGAAGCATTTGAAAAGTGTTACGGAAAAGATGCGTCGAAGAAACGTAAACTATTTAACGGATTTATTCGTACAGATTACTATCAATACTTCGGAAAACGTCCACCGCGTAATTCATAGTATAAAACTCCTCCAGCGTGCATATACTGGCTATTATGTAATGCGTAAAGGAGGAAGTGACATGGATAGTTTCCAATTATCAATGATTCACAAAGCTATTCACCGTACGTATGATGAGCTCGGAAAAGAAGTGGATAGTCAAGGCGCGATTGTAGATGAAATGCAAAAAGCACAAGAAGAATATTTATCAGCTCTTTCACATGAAACAGCGATTGATAAACGGTATTTAAAGTCATTAATATAGAAAAAAATTTTCCTTTTTCGAAAGGAAAATTTTTTTTCGTGTATTTCTATGTATTGCAACAGGGGAAAAGTAGCTGCATATATATGGGGAGCAGTTGCTATATCTTTTTATAGAAAAACTTTTCGGTTGGAGGCTAAGGATGTTTATTGAGAAGAGATTACCATTTGAAGTAGGAAAACAAGATAATTTTTATGATAAGTTGAATGAATGGATTGGAGATGTATTTTATGACATCCTTCCAGAAAAAGGATTTGAAGAGCGTGATGAACAAATTTTTATGGCGTTTCAGTTAGAACGTGCTTTCCAAGAAAAGAAAGTGATGTTCGCAGAAGCAGGTGTAGGAACAGGGAAAACAATTGTATATCTTCTATATGCAATTTGCTACGCGCGTTATACTGGAAAACCAGCGATTATCGCTTGTGCAGACGAAACGTTAATTGAGCAGCTTGTAAAAGAAGAAGGGGACATTGCTAAATTATCTGAAGCGTTAGGACTATCTGTTGATGTAAGACTTGCGAAATCGATGGATAACTATTTATGTTTACGTAAACTGGAAGACGTTATGAGTGGACGAGCTCCAGAAGTAATTGAAGACGTATATTATGAATTACCCCAATTTGTATTCGAGCATGGTACGATGCAAAACTTTACACACTATGGTGACAGAAAAGAATTTCCACTTTTAAATGACGAAGAATGGTCAAAAGTAAATTGGGATTATTTCCAAGACTGCTTCACGTGTGAATCGCGTCATCGCTGTGGTCAAACTCTTTCTCGTGAACATTATCGTAAAGCGGCAGATTTAATTATTTGTTCTCAAGATTTCTATATGGATCATATTTGGACGTACGATGCTCGTAAACGTGAAGGACAAATTCCGTTATTACCAGAAAGTAGCTGCGTTGTATTTGACGAAGGGCATTTAGTGGAGTATGCAGCTCAAAAAGCTTTAACGTACCGTTTAAAGCAAACGATGATGGAGCAACTATTAACGAGATTGTTACAAAATGATATTCGTGAAGAGTTTGCGCATTTAGTAGAAGAAACAATTTGGCAAACTGAACGATTCTTTGATGTACTACAAGAGAATAAAAAGGAAATTGCCGGTTCTGATCGTTTAGAAATTACTGTGACAGAAAAAGTAACTGCAGAAGCGAAAAGACTTTATGCAAAAATCGGTGAAGTTGGAGATGCATTAGTATTTGAAAGTGAAATGCATACAGTAAACACATACGATTTAAATATCGTTGATGAGCATTTAGATGTGTTAGAACATTCACTTCGTCTTTTCATGCACGAGAAAAATGTAATTACGTGGGGTGAAGAAGGTGATGGTGCCTTCACGCTAGTTATTATGCCGCGTGCGGTTGAAGAAGTGTTACAAGAGAAGGTATTTTCGAAGAAGATTCCATATATTTTCTCTTCGGCAACATTATCGAATAACGATTCATTCGCATTTACAGCAAATAGTTTAGGGGTAAAAGATTATTTATCATTCTCTGTTGCTTCACCGTTTGATTATGAAGAGCAAATGGCAGTAAACTTACTATCGCACACGAAAGAAAATGAATGGGAAAGAAAGTGTCAATATGCACTTGAAAATATACAGAAAACAAATGGACGTACGCTCGTATTGTTCCGTACAACACAAGAACTTGCAGCGTTTAAGGAGTATGTAAGTAAAGAGCAAATGTCGATTCCATTCTTATATGAAGGAGACCAAGAAATTAGTCAACTTGTTTCTCGTTTCCAAAATGAAGAAGAGACTGTACTTTGTGCCGTTCATTTATGGGAAGGTTTAGATATTCCTGGTTCATCATTATCACATGTTATTATTTGGTCATTACCATTCCCTCCAAACGATCCTGTGTTTGAAGCGAAGCGTAAGCACGTAAATGATCCATTCTGGGATGTAGATGTACCATATATGATTTTACGTCTGCGTCAAGGAATTGGACGTTTAATTCGTACAAGTGAAGATAAAGGTACTATATCAATCTTCTTATCTAATACGGAAGATGAGAAAGTGATAGAAGCAGTGAAAAATGTACTACCGGTAGAAGGTAAAGAATTGTAAAGAAAAGCTTGGCGCTTGCTAAGCTTTTTTTCTATTATAAAAGGAATTTATGTTTCCATGTCGAAATTAAGTTTGAGGTAGAAAAGGGAGGTTTTTATACGATGACAGTTACTACATATGAAGTAGAAAAACAATTTTTAACATATGTGAAGAAGATACAGAATTACGGAGAAGCATTAAACTTAATGTTTTGGGATTTAAGAACGGGTGCACCAAAGAAAGGTGTGGATCAGCGTTCAGAAGTAATCGGCATGCTTTCATCAGAAGTGTTTGTAATGTCGACTTCAGATGAGATGGGAAACTATTTAACAGAGCTTGAAGCTTTAATACGTGAAGATAAACTTTCTGAAACGACGAAGAAAATGGTTGAAGAGTGTCGGAAAGAATATGATAGAAATAAGAAAATTCCACAAGCTGAATACGAAGCATATGTGAAATTAGAAGCGAAAGCGGAAAGTGTGTGGGAAGAAGCACGCGAAAAATCTGATTTCGAAATGTTCCGTCCGTATTTAGAAAAAATTGTTGAATTCAAAAAGAAATTTATTACATATTGGGGTTACGAAACATATAAATATAATACATTATTAGACATGTATGAGCCGGGTATTACAGTAGAAGTACTCGATCACGTATTTGGTCAGCTTCGCGAACGTATCGTTCCGCTCGTAAAAAAAATTTCTGAGTCTAAAAAAGGATTAAAAACAAGTGCTTTATCGGAACATTTTTCAAAAGAAAAACAAAAGAACTTTACATTAGAGATATTAAAGCAATTGAATTATGACTTTGAAGCAGGTCGTCTTGATGAAACAGTACATCCTTTCGAAATTACATTAAATAGAGGGGATGTTCGTATTACAACACGCTATGATGAGAAAGATTTCCGTATGGCTGTGTTTGGAACAATTCATGAATGTGGTCATGCTGTATATGAACAAAATATTGCAGAACAATATGAAGGTACACCACTTTGCAGTGGCACATCTATGGGTATTCATGAATCGCAATCATTATTCTTTGAGAACTTTATTGGCCGTAATAAATCATTCTGGAAGAAAAATTATAATTTATTAAAAGAGTATAGCGATGGTCAATTTGATAATATGTCAGTCGATGAGTTTTACGATGCGATTAACGAATCAAAGCCGTCATTTATTCGTATAGAAGCAGATGAGCTTACATACCCGCTTCACGTTATGGTTCGTTATGAATTAGAGAAAGAACTATTTGATGGCACATTGCAAGTAAAAGACTTACCGGAAGCATGGAATAATAAGATGGAAATGTATTTAGGAATTCGTCCAGAAAATGATGCGCAAGGTGTATTGCAAGATGTTCACTGGGCTGGTGGCTCATTTGGATACTTCCCGTCTTATGCGCTTGGTTATATGTATGCAGCGCAATTTAAGCAAAGAATGCTAAAAGATATTCCAAACTTTGATGCGTTATTAGAAGAAGGAAACGTAACACCAATTCGTGAATGGTTAACAGAAAACATTCATCAATATGGTAAAACGAAAAAGCCACTTGAAATTTTAGAAGATGTAACAGGTGAAGGGCTAAATGCAAACTACTTAGCTGATTATTTAGAAGCGAAATATAAAGAGATTTATGAGTTGTAAAAAAAGGGCTGCTTAATTGCAGCTCTTTTTTTAAAGGGAAGGTGTAGAAGTAGTATGATTACAATTAAAACGAAAAAGAAATAGATTTGATGCATGAATCTGGGAAATTACTTGCTTCATGTCATAGAGAAATTGCGAAAATGATCAAACGAGGTATAACGACACAAGAGATTGATACGTTTGTTGAAATGTATTTAAAAAAGCATGGTGCAACATCTGAACAGAAAGGTTACAATGGAATAGAAGAGATTGCAAAACTCGAACGAAAATGGTGTTTTTTATAATGTTTGTACGTGTTTTTTTATAAATGCTTTTCAAAGTATAAAAAGTGAGTTATAATCCTTCTATAAAATAAATAGTTAGCTACACTCATATAATCGTGGGGATATGGCCTGCAAGTTTCTACCGAAGTACCGTAAATACTTTGACTATGAGTGAGGACGAATATATTTGCTTGTTTAGCATTCTTTTTTTTGCGAAACTCCAAAAGTACGTCTCTCACTTGTAACGAGTGGCGGCGGCTTTTGGAGTTTTTTTATTGCATAAGAGGAGGAACAAACATGAAAGTATTACAAGAAAAGATTTTGAACGAAGGTAAGGTTTTATCTGGTGACGTATTAAAGGTAGATGCATTTTTAAATCACCAAATTGATCCAGTACTTATGCAAGAAATCGGAAAAGAATTTGCTAAACGTTTTAAAGAAGATAACATTACAAAAATCGTGACGATTGAATCTTCGGGTATTGCACCAGCGGTTATGGCTGCATTAGAACTTGGTGTAAAAGTAATCTTTGCTAGAAAACGTAAATCGTTAACGCTACAAGATAATATGTACGTTGCAACAGTATATTCATTTACAAAACAAGAAACGAATGAAATTTCATTATCTCGAAATCATATCGATGAAAATGATCGCGTGTTAATCATCGATGACTTCTTAGCAAATGGTCAGGCTGCTTTAGGTTTAATGAATTTAGTAGAGCAAGCTGGGGCAAGTATTGCAGGAATTGGAATTGTTATAGAAAAAGCATTTCAAGATGGAGGAAAGAAACTTCGTGAACAAGGCGTTCGTGTTGAATCACTAGCAGAAATTACATCACTTGATAACGGCACAGTTACATTTGTGCAACAAGAAACTGCGGGGGTGAAATAAACGATGAAGCAGCATCCATTTAAAATCGCATCGCTTGGTATGCAACATATGCTTGCAATGTATGCGGGTGCAATTATCGTTCCGCTTATTGTCGGCGGGGGACTTGGCTTAAATCAAAAAGAGTTAACATATTTAGTCTCAATTGATTTATTAATGTGCGGCGTTGCGACAATTTTACAAGCTTTATCAAATCGCTTTTTCGGTATTGGGCTTCCAGTTGTACTTGGTTGTACATTTACAGCGGTTGGACCGATGATTGCAATCGGGAAACAATACGGTGTGTCTTCTATTTATGGAGCAATTATTGCTGCCGGGTTATTTGTTGTTATATTTGCTAAATTATTTGGGAAGCTTGTAAAATTATTTCCTCCTGTTGTAACAGGATCTGTTGTTACAGTAATTGGAGTTACACTTGTTCCAGCAGCAATTAATGATATGGCTGGAGGAGTAGGAAGCAAAGATTTTGGAAGTCTTGAAAACTTAGCGTTAGCATTCGGGGTATTATTATTTATCATCATTATGTATCGTTTCTTTGATGGATTTATTCGTTCAATCTCTATTTTACTAGGTCTTTTGTTTGGTACAATCGTTGCAGCATTTATGGGGAAAGTAAGCTTGCAAGCGGTTGTAGAAGCGGATTGGTTCCACGGTATTCAGCCGTTTTACTTTGGTACTCCAACATTTGAACTAACGCCAATTATTACGATGGTTCTCGTTGCGTGTGTAGGGGTTGTAGAAGCGACAGGTGTATATTTTGCATTATCTGATATTTGCAATAAAAAGATCGGTGAAAAAGAATTAACAAAAGGCTATCGCGCAGAAGGGTTAGCGATGGTGTTAGGTGGTATTTTCAACGCGTTTCCATATACGACATACTCCCAAAACGTAGGACTTGTTCAATTAACAGGAGTAAGAAATCGCGTTATTATTTATACTTGCGGCGGTATGTTAATTGTTCTTGGATTTATTCCTAAAATCGCAGCCATTACAACAATTATTCCGAAACCAGTACTTGGCGGTGCTATGCTAGCAATGTTTGGTATGGTTATGGCGTATGGTATTAAAATGTTAAGTAGCGTTGATTTTGGAAAACAAGAAAATTTATTAATTGTAGCATGTTCTGTCGGAATTGGACTTGGTGTTACAGTCGTTCCTACATTATTCTCACAACTTCCTGAGAGTGTTCGTATTTTGACGGACAACGGAATTGTACTTGGAAGTGCGTCAGCAGTACTTTTAAATATTGTGTTTAATATAGTGCCGCAGCGCAAAGTGAAAATAAAGGAAGAACCAGTCTCTATGCAAAGTGCAGTAAGAGAAGCATAAAAAGCAAGGTCTCATTATTAGGAGACCTTGCTTTTCTTTTTAAGTGGCATCATTTTCCCGTACGTACCAAGACGCCAAATATACTCAAGCGGCCCGTATTGATAATGTGAAAGCCACCAGCGGCTAATAAAGATTTGTAACGTATAGAAACTAATGCAAAATAGTGGTCCTACCCATAATGGAGCAGGATAATAATTTTTGAACACTAGACCGAATACGAGTAATGTAATAATTGTATGAGAGATGTAATTTGTTAACGCCATTCGCCCAACGTATTGGAATGGACGTAATAATTTTTGCCATTTTTCTTTTTGTAATAAACGCATCAGCGTGAAAATGTAGAATATGAATAATGTTTTTCCACTAAACATTGTAAAGGCCTGCATATAAAGTGGTTTATAAGATGGCTTTGATAAGAAGTAACGGATCATAAAGAACCACATTGGTAATGTCAAAATGAACATAATGATTTGCCATTTTTTAAGTTTTGGATCTAACTCTTTTACACGGCGGAAAATATCTTTTTTGCCAGCGTATAAACCAAGTAAAAATAGCCCGACTGTTTCTGGGAGCATAAATGCATTTAGTTCAATTCCTTCAGAATAAAATGCATGAAAACGATTTTGTATTTGTGACATCCAATCTTCAAGTGGCATGATTGGAAAGGAAAATCCTAACTCTTCCTTTGGAACTAATGCAACAGCAATACCAGCGATTAGCATAAAAAATTGAAAAATACTTAGTAAAACTAATGCCCATATTAAAATAGTACGAGGTTCTCTCTTATAAAATAAAAATAAGAAAAATCCAGCGATTGCATAACTATGTAAAATGTCTCCGTCCCATAAAAGAACGTAATGTAAGAAACCGAATAATAATAAAATAAGCAAGCGGCGAGCAAATAAAATTTTAGGTCGATTTGTTTTCGCTTCAGCACGAGTCATAAAAATATAAAAACCTAAGCCGAATAAAAATGAAAAGATTGTATAAAATTTTGTTTGAATAAACATGTCATAAAATAGACGGATGTAGCTATCTAGTCCTTCGTACATGCCTGAAAGATCGCGTGAGTCAACCCCGGCGATAACGGGCCAGTTAACAAGAAAAATACCTAGTACAGCTAGTCCTCTAATTATATCGATGGATTGTATCCTCTCGTCTTGTGTGAGATTTTGTGTCATTGTTTTCCTCCTTTTTAAATAATCCCCTTTTATCAAGCATTAACGGGCAGTAAGAGTCCTACCTCAAAATTCGGCGAATNNCATAATCAGTGGGAGATGGAAAAACTCTCCATTAATTACAGTTTCACTTTATTATACAAAATGTAAGATGGAGGGGATAGGGGATATTTCCATTTTTTTAAACTGTTAAGATATGTAGGATGACATATAATAAGAGAGCACAACAAGTTTTAAACGTCTTCAAAACAGGCAGTAAAGCTCCTTTTTATAAGGGGCTTTCTTTATGAAAAGTGTTGATAATGATTCTCTTTAATGGTAAAATAAATTCAAAAGTGATAATCATTATCAAAAAAAGGTTGGTGCATGGATATGATATATGCATTAGTAGCAGGTACGGTCGCTTTATATGCAGTTATTACGAAGTATGTATTAAATGGAGTAGGAACAACAAAATGAATGATATGACATAAAATCCCTTTCATCTGTAAAAAGAATAAAGGGATTTTTTATTTTTAATGAGAATATGCTGAAAATTTAGTATGATAGTAAAGTGAAATTGTAATTAGTTTGGATGTTGAGCCCATACTGATTATTAGCCCGCAAATAGTGGGATAAAGTATATACATCTTGGATAAAGGGGAACAAGGGGATGACAAACATAGTACAGGCAAACGGTATGAAAAAACTTGTTTGTTTTTATGAAGAGTGGCAAAAATACGGTGATGCAGAGAATAGCTTAAAGTTGTTTGAAGGGATTCAAAAATATAAACAAGAGCAGCTTATGATAGCGTTCTGCGGTCACTTCTCAGCAGGAAAATCAACGATGATGAATCATCTATATAAAACACAGCTGTTACCGACAAGTCCCATTCCGACAAGCGCTAACGTCGTTAAAATTGAAAAGGGGTTTGATCGTGTTGTTGTAACGATTAAATCTGGAGAACAGTATGAATATGACGGTGCATATTCAGCGGAAGAATTAAAACAAATTTGTAAAGATGGCGATGAGGTAATTGGTGTTCATATTTATCGAAATGATGCGCCAATTCCTGATGGAGTTATGTTAGTTGATACACCAGGAATTGATTCAACAGATGATGCCCATCAATTAGCGACAGAATCGACACTTCATCTAGCGGACGTAATTTTTTATATGATGGATTATAACCACGTCCAATCGGAAGTGAACTTACAATTTGTTAAAGAATTGAAACAACGTAATAAGACGGTTTATCTCGTTGTAAATCAAATAGATAAACATAAAGAAAATGAATTATCGTTTGAGAATTATAAAGATAGTGTGAAACAATCGTTCTCTAACTGGGATATTGAGGTAGATGGTGTTTATTATACGTCATTACGAATGATCGACCATCCACATAATGAAATAGGAAACTTAGAAGCGTTAATTTCTTCTATTATGGAAGAAAAAGAGCAGTATGTAAGAAATGGAATGGAGCGAGAGACAGAATATTTAATGCAAGAACATTTCTCATTTATTCTTTCTGAAAATGAAAAACATCTGATGAAGTATGAGGAAGAGTTAGCATCCCCACTTTCCATTTCAGAGATAGTTGAAAAAAAGGAAGAGCTAACGGAAACTAAAAAGCGTGAGGCTAGTAAAGAATCTCATGTGAGAAACGAATTTATAAAAGGTTTACAAGCCATATTAGATAACGCGTATTTAATGCCATTTGAAATGAGAGAATTGGCGAATGCGTATTTAGAAACAAAATTAACGAAATTTAAAGTTGGTTTGCTATTTGCGAAAGGAAAGACGGAACAAGAAAAACAAAGACGTGTAGATGCGTTTTATTCTGCTTTGCAAAAGACCGTTGAAACGCAACTTGATTTTCATGTGAAAGAATTTATCGTATCCTTCTTAAAAGAAGAAGGGCTGTTTACAGAGGAATTTGGGAAAGACATACATGCTTTAGAAATTGCTTTCGGACCAGAATTATTGGCCGAAGTAATTAAACAAGGTGCGGGTTTCACAGGTGATTACTTGCTTCTTTATACAGCGGATGTAGCGAATGAACTGAAGAAACGTTATTTTATAAAAGCCCAGCAAATTTTCGATAAGAGTGCAGTCGTTTTAAAGCAAAAGGTGAAGGAAGTAGTTGCTCGTATTGAAGAAGAAATCGAAACATACACGATGTTGCAAACGGCGAAAGAAATGCAATTACAATACAGTAACAATTTTGAGAAATATGAGGCGTATTTACAAAATATTTGGTACGATCGTGTTGCTACACCAGAAGGATTGCAAATAGATGAGATATTGCAAAGTAAAAAACAAATTGTTAGTGAGAAATTTACACTACAAGAGCAAGAAATCGTAATCGATAACGTAATGGCTCGTGAGGAAGAGATGAAAGGAACGGCAGTATTAAATATTCAGCGTATACTAGAAAAAGTAAAAAAAGCTGAAACGATATTAGAGCCGTTAGCTACATTGAAACATATTCGGCAAGAGGTAATAGAAAAAAGACGTCGTGTGGAAACGAAACAATTTACAGTGGCGTTATTCGGGGCATTTAGCGCTGGAAAATCATCGTTTGCCAATGCATTGCTTGGTGAGAAAGTACTTCCTGTATCGCCAAATCCGACGACGGCAACGATTAATCAAATTTTGCCGGTTACAGAGGAAAAAACACATGGAACAGTCATTGTTCAGTTTAAATCAAAGCAAGCACTATTAGAAGATATGAAGGCTGTTTATAAGCTGTTTCATTATGAGATTACTACGTTAGACGAAGCATTAGCTCAAATTGATAAAATTATGAAATATCCTTCACCAAGTGGGAAGCAAAAAACAACATTTAGCTTTTTGCGAGCGGTACAAAAAGGGTATGATGTAGTTTCTGCTCATTTCGGGGAACAAGTTCAAGTTACATTAGAGGAGTTCTCTGATTATGTAGCGAATGAAGAAAAATCATGTTTTGTTGAGTATATGGAGCTTTATTATGATTGTGCATTAACGAGACAAGGCATTGCACTTGTAGACACGCCGGGAGCGGATTCCATTAACGCCCGCCATACGGACGTTGCATTCCAGTATATTAAAAATGCAGATGCTATTTTATTTGTAACATATTATAACCATGTGTTCTCTCGTGCTGACCGTGAGTTTTTAATTCAGCTTGGTCGTGTAAAGGATACTTTTGCTCTTGATAAAATGTTCTTCTTAATTAATGCGGCGGATTTAGCACAGTCTGAAGAAGAACTTGAAATGGTAAAAGGTTATATCGCAAATCAGCTACTGCAATATGGTATTAGAAATCCGCGTTTATTTGCCATTTCAAGTTTATGTGCGCTTGAAGAGAAACAAGGAAAGAGCATTGAAAAAGAACAGTACGGTATTCTACAAAACTCTGGAATTGCTAAGTTTGAAGAATCGTTTACGTCCTTTATGATGAGAGATTTAATGCTTGTATCTGTGCATGCTTTATATGGTGCATTGCAAGGAGCAGATCAGCTTTTAGTAAATATGATAAATGGTGCAAAGCAGGGGAATGAAGAGAAAGCGAAGCAAACAAAAAAATATGAAGCAGAGCGTGATCAACTACTTCATATTATTTTATCTTATAGTGTGCTTGCTGAAGAGCAAGCGATGCAAAATGAAGTGAAAGAATTGCTTTATTACGTGCAACAGCGTCTATTCCTACGCTATAACGATGTGTTTACTGAATTTATTAATCCAGCGTCACTTCGAACGGATGGAAATGTAAAAACGCAGTTGCAACAGTGCGTTATGGAATTAGTAGCATTTATTCAGCATGATTTATTACAAGAAATGCGTGCGACATCATTACGCCTTGAAAAATGGATAGATGAAGCGATGAAGCGTGCAAAGAATGAAATTGTAGTGAACTGTAAAGTGAAAAATGAATCCATTTCTATGAGTGGAACAGTGGAGTATGATTATAAAGATATTTCACATAAAGAACCGTTCCCTTCAATTGAAATAAAAGATTTCAAAAAAGCGTTGGCACATTTTAAAAATGAGAAAAGCTTTTTTGAAAAAAATGATAAAGCTTTCATGCAAGAAGATGCTAAAGCTGTACTAGAACCGTTCGTATCAAACTATGTAGCTGATGAAAAAGATTTATTTATTCATCATTATAAGCAAGAGTGGAATATAAAATGGGACTTATTCCAAAAGATGATGCAGCAAGATGTGATGAACTATTATGAGAGTATATTATTTGCATTAGCGGAAACGATTGATGTATCACTATATGAGCAAAGTAAAGAACAACTACAAAAGCAGTTAGTAGAGATTGAAAAAGAAATGTCTGCCATATAGTCGTTATGAAAAAAAGATTCTTTCGATTTTCTTTTGTAGTACAGTATCTAAAGATTTTACAAACCCTGCGAATTCATCAGTAGAAATCATATGAGTAAGAACGAGTCGTCTACCGTCTGGTGTTTCACCGCATAAGACGAATGAAGAAAATTCATATGTTTTGTTTTCTACTACTAATTTTGGATAGGAATACGTGTCGCTTTTCTTCTTCTTTCCATCAATAGAGATGACGTTGCATTTTTTCTCATTGTTGTCCATGGTGAATCCCTCCTTTCTATTACTTATGGTAGACAAGGAGGGTTTAGAACAATAGAGGAGGGGGAATTTTTATGTCTGTTATAATAGAGCTTATTTCGAAAGAAGCTATACCGAAATCGTTATTGCTACTCGCTGATCCAAGTGAACGGCAAATTGATACATATGTACAAAGGGGGTTAACATATGTAGCTAAGCAAGAGGAGAGTGTAATCGGTGTATATGTTCTTTTGGAAACGAGGCCGAAGACGATGGAAATTATGAATATTGCGGTTGTAGAACATATACAAGGAAAAGGTATTGGAAAGAAGCTATTAAAGCATGCAGTAGAAACTGCTAAAGGGTATGGTACGTCCAAACTTGAAGTTGGAACAGGTAATTCAAGTATTTCACAGCTTGCGTTATATCAAAAATGTGGATTTCGTATTTTTTCTATTGATTTTGATTATTTTTCGAAGCTTTATGAAGAAGAGATTTTTGAAAATGGGATTGTATGCCGTGATATGATTCGGCTTGCAATGGAATTAAATAAGAAAGTATAACTTATTTAGGGGGAAAGAGAAGATGGAAGTACATAAAGCAATTACAGCACATTCTCGTAAACAAAACGAAATTGTAAAAACATTTTTACAATTGGATGCGCAGCGTGAAGCTGCTATTGAAGCAGCAGTATTACTCGCATCAAATGGAAAAGAATTTTCAGTTGATGTCATTAATGTGGTAACAAAACAAATTAATGATCTTGCAAAACGTGGCGTTGCACCGCAGCGTAAACTTGTTACAGAAGATATGGTTATGGAGTATGTAGGTCGTTTGCAAGAGAAAGAAGGTCGTTAAACATGATTGTTACAGTCGAATGGTTACGTGAGCATATAGAAGATGAGAATGTCCGTATAATCGATTGTCGTTTTGATTTAACAAATCCTAATTGGGGTAGAGAAAAGTATGAGGAAGAACATATTCCTCATGCGTTATATTTCGATTTGAATTTAGAGTTGTCAAGTCCTGTAACAGAACATGGTGGTCGCCATCCATTGCCACATATTGAAGAGTTTGCAGACAAGCTTTCGCAAGCTGGTATTGATGAACATACGACAGTAATTGCGTATGACAGTCAAGCTGGTGCAAATGCTTCTCGTTTATGGTGGTTATTAAGTTATATAGGACATGAGAAAGTATATATATTAGATGGCGGATTTCCGGCTTGGAAAGCGAATGGATTACATACAACCACGGAAATTCCTGTTGTTGCACGAAAAACATTTAAAGCAAATATACAAGATCATATGCTTGTCACGATGGAAATGGTCAGAGAGAATATTCATATAGGTGCAGATGTTACGTTAATTGATTCTAGGGAACCAAAACGTTATGCTGGTGTAGAGGAACTTGTTGATCCGAAGGCAGGACATATTCCAACAGCAGTAAACCATTTTTGGAAGGATGGAATTCTAGAATCAGGACAATTTAAAAATGAAGCCCAGCAACAAGAACGATTCCAAAATCTTTCGAAAGATAAGGAAACAATTGTATATTGTGGTTCTGGTGTTACAGCATGTCCAAACGTCGTTGCATTAAAATTAGCTGGGTTCCAAAATGTTAAATTGTATGCAGGTAGCTGGAGTGATTGGATTTCTTATCCAGAAAATCAAATTGCAAAAGAAGAAGATTAATCACTTGCATGCAAAAATAATTTGTATTAAAATAAGGACACAAGCAAGAGATTGCTTGAAAAACATTGTATCTTACACATTGGAAACAATGTGATAATATAACGACAAGTAAATAATACATCCTGCGGTGTACGTAACTTATTTATGTCTAAAACCGATGTTAGTTATACGGAAGCTCAATATTTAGTGACCATCATCCAGCCTTCCTTGTGGAGGAAGATGTACGGTAACTGTGAGGGCATCCACCTGCGAGTAGCGGGTTTTTGGACATTTACGAGGAGCGGCACGTGCGGGGGGGCCCTATTTCAACTAACATTATATAATATAAAATTCCTACGGTGTACGTAGCTTATGCATGTCTTAAACCAATACGTATAATAAGGAAGTTCGATATTTAAATGTAGCTAACAAGCCATCTTTTTAAGAGGGAAGTTACAAACATTTGTGAGAGCATCCACCTGTGAGAGCAGGTTTATGGACATCTAGAGAGAACGGCATATGTGGGACTAAATAAAAAACCTTATGTTTTATACGTAAGGTTTTTTTGTGCCAATATTTAAAAAATATATTGGAATTCCAGGCGTATTTTTGAAAAATCATTAGGCTACTGTTGACATCTATTTTAAATAAGAGTAACATTTTCTATGTAATGAAATAAGTCTCTGTTAGGTGAGGCTCCTGTATAGAGAAATGCTACTGCCCAAAAATGTCGAGAGACGCCAATGGGTCAACAGGAATGATCGAATTAAGGTTTTTCTTAACGTAGCTGGTAATGTACCTATGCTATACAGTGCTAAAACTCGGCGAGGGAGAGGTTCGTAGATTTCTAATTGTATTAGAAATCGTTTATTTGTGTATGTAATGGCCTTTGCTCTTTTCGGAGTAAGGGTCTTTTTTGTTACAAATCTATGAGTTATTTCATAATATAGACTATAACGAAAAAATAAACGAGGAGGTGAGGAGCATGTCAAATTCTGACTCGGTTCCGTTACCCATATACTTCAAAGCAAAAATATATGATGTAGGCAGGAAACGACTTGTTCCTCCCTCCATATTTATCATAATGTAGCGTTTATATACATATTTAAGCGCTAGACACTTTCATGGTAAGGTGGATAAATTGAGAAACAAAGCGTTTCCTCCTATGTTGTAAAGGAGGAGATGATAATATGTTATATGCAAACAAAAATGTGGGTAACACGTCATATAAACTAAGTAAAAAAACAATGAAAGAACAAACAATGCTTCAAAAAAATAAAGATTTATTAATTGAAATCGCAACAAGAGATGTAAAATCTGTATTTGCTTATTTTAAAACAACAAGAGACGGATTATCTATGAAAGAGGCACAAAAACGTATTCAAGTATACGGTCGAAATGAACTCACTTCAAAAAGAGCGCGTATTGCAGAAGTAATGATAAAGTTAAGTGGAATGATTCCAGGCTGTTCGAAACAACATGTGCGTGATGAATTACAATGCGAAAAAATTACTGTGTCTAGAGTGGAATGTTCTAGTGGCAAAGGGATAAACACTGAACTGAAAATGATGGAGATACCAGTACAAGAACTTGTACCTGGAGATATGATTTTTCTTTCAGCTGGAGATATAGTGCCAGCAGACGTACGTATCATTTATGCAAAAGATTTATTAGTAAATGAGTCTGTATTGACAGGAAACGACGCGAGTATAGAGAAATTTGAGAGCTGCTATCATCTTGAACGTAAACGATTTATTCCATTAAAACGGATGAAAGACTATAATCCACTTGAGCTTGAAAATGTATGTTTCAAAAGTACGTATATTGTTAGTGGAAATGCAAAGGCTGTCGTTATTTCGACTGGAAAAAATACGTATTCAGGAATACTGCATACTTGGTGTAGTAGAACGTCTTAATGTGTTAATGGTGCTAAATATACAAAAACAATGTATAATAGACAGAGTTGAGCAAAAACGTAGAATGGTAATCTATCTATATAACCTGACGTGATAACGTGAGGTTATTATTTTTTTATAGGAGAGGAATTATGAAAAAAGTATTATTAGTTGATGGTATGGCACTATTATTTCGTGCTTTTTACGCAACAAGTGTCTACGGACAATTTATGAAACGACAAGATGGTACCCCGACGAACGGGATTCATGGTTATATGAAGCATTTATTAACAGCTGCGCAAGCAATCGAACCAACACACATCGTAACGTGCTGGGATATGGGGAGTACGACATTTAGAACGGAATCGTTCTCGAATTATAAAGCAAATCGTGCAGCGCCGCCAGAAGAATTAATTCCACAATTTGATCTAGTACAAGAAATGACTGCGAAATTAGCGATTCCAGTCATCGGTATGAAGGGATACGAAGCGGATGATTGTATCGGTACGCTTGCCAAACAATATTGCAATGAAGCGGAAGTTTATATCTTAACAGGTGATACAGATTTACTTCAACTTGTTGATAACAGCGTTACAGTTATGCTCCTGCGCAAAGGAATTGGAAATTACGAGTATTACACACCAGAGAAAATCATGGAAGAGAAAGGTGTAGAACCATGGCAAATCGTCCATGCGAAAGCGTTCATGGGAGATACGAGTGATAACTATACAGGGGTAAAAGGTATCGGTGAAAAAACAGCGTATAAGCTTATTCAAGAGCACGGAACAGTATCAGCTGTATTAGAAAATGTAGCATCATTAACGAAAGCGCAGCGTACAAAAATTGAAAGTGATTTAGAGAACTTAAATATTTCATTACAATTAGCACAAATTCATTGTGAAGTTCCTATTTCATGTTCACTAGAAGAAGGATTACACACAATAGATGAAGAAAAACTACGATTCGTTTGTGAAGAAATGAATTGGGGAAGACCTGAAATATTAATAAACATGCTATAAATACTAGAAAGACCGATTAAAAGTAGAATGAATCGGTCTTTCTTTTTTGTTCACAAAGTTGTCAGAAAATAAACGGAATTTTCATATGAAGTTCAAATAGAATTCACAACAATCAATTATTATAAGAACAACCAGATAATTCTTTATCTTTTATATAAACCATCCCCCAAGGAGGACAATGAAAATGAGAAAAAAAGTGAGAAAATCTTTTAAACAATTATTAATTGAAAATAAACAATCCTTACTAACTAATAAAGAGAATATGAGAGAAATTGAAGAACGGATTGAGAGACGACATGTAGCATATAGTGGTTCTAATAATTGAATGGAGATTGATTTATAAAGGGGATGTCCCATAAGTCGGTGAAACCGACTTATGGGACATCCCCTTTGTTTCACTTTATTGTAACTAATAACTCGGTTTTACGGAACACTTCATTTTCCTCTTCGTTTCCATCCATTAATTCTTGTTGTGCATCAATGATTAATAGTGCTTGTTTCATCGTGTCTCCCCTTTAATATGAAATAAGTTCCACTATACATATTCCTTCATATTGTAAAAAAATCCTCTATTGTTAGCAAAGTAGGCAATAAATTTACAAAGTTGTCAAAGAATTTTTATTCTCATAGCGTGTAAAAACATGTATGATAGGTAGTAGAGAATTGTTGAGTAGGTGGGAATATCATGCAAACAGTAGAAGATTATCTTTCATTCTTACATACGAAAGGGTTTAAATTATCAGAGGAAGCACAGGGGTTTATCATGTTCGGACAAGGATATACTGGTGCATCTGATGGAATTGTAAACGCAGCAATAGAAGCGACAATTAAACATCAATTCCAGTTTGATGGCAGTTATTTTGTTGCGTTATTAGAACGATTGAAAGAGGAAGAAATTACAGATAAAAAAAGCGCTAAGGCTTTTATGCGGAAGTTACAAGCGTAACTTCACGCAGCCTGCGCTTCTTTTTTTGTTTTGGAAGGTAATTCAACAAAAACCATGCCTAGGAAAATACAAAGACATCCGATAATGGCAGAAATAGAAAGTTGTTCGTTTGCAACGAGAACGCCTGTTAATGCAGCAAAAACGGGCTCCATAGCAAAAATAATTGCTACTCTCGTTGGAGAAGTATGTTTTTGTGCTGATGTTTGAATGAAAAAAGCAATGGATGTCGCAAACAGGGAAGTTAGAAATAGAGCGAATAAAAAGGAATGATTCGTCCATAGCGACATTGAAAATAATTTTTCCCAATCTTCAAACAAAAAAGCGCAAATAGAAGAAAACATACCGACAGCTAATACTTGAGAGGTGCTTAGTAATAAAGGTGATATTTTCTTAGAAAAGAAGCCGTTAACAAGAATATGGGCAGCGAAAGCAACTGCGCAACCGAGAACAAGTATATCTCCCCTGTTTAATTGAAAAGAATCGCCAGCCGTTAATAAATATAAACCTGCTGTCGCTACAGCAATACCAAGTACGATGAAAATTGTAGCCCGCTGTTTTAAAAAGATAAAAGATAGGATTGGAACCATAACGATACTAAGTCCAGTTAAGAAACCAGCTTTTGAAGAGGTTGTATAAAGTAAGCCGAATGTTTGTAATAAATAGCCGACAAATAAGAAAAACCCAACCATTAATCCAGCTAAACTACTATGTTTTAATTCTTGTTTTGAAGTTTGTTGTGAGAAAATCATTTGAACGAATAATAAAATAATTCCGGCAAATAAAAAGCGAATGCCATTGAAAGTAAATGGCCCGACAAAAGACATAGCATTTTGAACGACAACAAACGTAGCTCCCCAAATAAAAGAGACAAATAATAAAGCAAGAGGAGCAATCCACTCTTTTTTCACACTCATACCCCCGTTAATTTTGTAGGATAGCTTTTCTAGCTAATTCATCAGCTACTTTATTTTGACTGCTTGGAATCCATTTAATAAAAAAGAGATCGAAACTTTTTATGTACTGTAGTGCTTCTTCTAATAGTGGTACAAACATTTTATTTTTTGCGTATTCTTTTTCAATCGCCCGCTCGATCAGTTGCGAATCTGTACGAAAAGAGACAATGTTATAATTATGCTCTGCGCAATATTTTAATGCAGCAAGCAAAGCGTGGTATTCTGCTTCATGATTGGACATTGTTCCAAGGGGCAATGATAATTGTACAGGTGGCTGTACGCCTTTAATAAACACTCCAGCACCAGAAGGACCAGGATTTCCTTTTGATGCACCATCAATATACACTTCAATCAAAATGAGAAACCTCCAAATTATAAGATTATCCCCTACTTAAAAACGTTCTCGAAGTAGGGGATAGAGCATGTAGCCCGCTATTTGCGGGCAGTAAGACTCCCACTTTAAAGTTCGGTTGGAACAAAGAAGTTAGGTGGGAAATCAACTGCCCGTAAACGCCCGATTGGTGCGGGCTAATAATCAGTGGGAATCCCCCACTGATTAAAGTTTCACTTTATCCAATTGTAATGCTGTAACGACATGTAAATGTTTCATTCGCTTGTAAAGACTGAATTCCTTTTTTGTCCTTGAAATCTTTTGCTGGATTTATTTCATCAGCGATTCCATACCAAGGTTCAATACATAAGAAAGGTGCGTTATCCCCTGGGGTCCATACGCCGACAAATGGGAAGCCGTCAAATTCTACTTTTACAAATTTATTATGTTTATGAGAACGAATAGAGATTTCATTCTTATCCATATTTTCAAAAATAAGTGCATCATTTTTGAATAAATCATATGTAAGTGGTAATTCCTTCGTATTTTCAGCAATTAGTTGCTTGTTACTTGAAAGATAAGGTCCTTCTAATACGCTTGTTTCTAAGCGCTCTGAACCATGAAATGATAAATGGTAATCTGTAAATGATTCGCCGTCTAATAGTGGACAATTGAATCCAGGGTGTGCTCCAATTGAGAAGAACATCTCTTTTGAAGTAGGATTATTTACTTCATATGTTACATGAACGTTTTGGTCGTCTACTTCATAAGAAACGAGTAATTCAAATTCGTATGGGTATTTTAGTAATGTTTCTTCATTACTAGTTACGCTATAAGTAATTTTTGTTTCACTTTGTTCTTTTACAGAGAATGTAAGATCACGAGCGAAACCGTGTTGTGTTAAAGAGTATGGTTTACTATCTACATAGTATGTATTATCAACTAATCGTCCAACGATGGGGAACAAAATTGGTGCACGGCGTCCCCAATAAGTAGAATCACCTTGCCATAAGTATTCTGTGTTGTCTTCTTTTAAGCGAACGCTTTGTAATTCTGCACCTTTGTCAGAAATGGAAACGATCACTTTTTCGTTTTGAATTGTTGCTGTCATGAAGTGAAACCTCCTAAATCTTTCATATGTTTTATTATACGTTTTCTAAAAGGAAAAAGGTAGTGAATGATAGGAATATATTGACGAAAGAGTACCTATTGCGTAAAATATAATCTTGTTGCTTAAAAATAAATAACGTGGTTCGAAACCATCCCACGTAAAAAAACTAAGGAGATTTTGTCATGAATAGTAGAACTTTAGTCGGTAATAGTATTTTAGCGGCATTATATATTGCTGTTTCTATGCTTATTCAGCCGTTTGGCTTTACGAATGTACAGTTTCGTGTTTCAGAGATGTTTAATCATCTCGTTGTATTTAATAAGAAAGCCATTTACGGAATTGTATTAGGCGTATTTTTAACGAATCTCTTTTTCTCACCGATGATCGCTTACGATTTAGTATTTGGAGTAGGACAGTCTGTTCTTGCATTAGTTGCAACGATTATTTCTATGCGATTTATTAAAGGTGTTTGGGCTCGTATGATTTTTAATACAGCTATCTTTACGATTACAATGTTTATGATAGCAATCGAACTTCATCTTGCATTTGATCTACCATTTATGTGGACGTGGTTAACATGTGCAGCAGGGGAATTCGTTGTAATGGCGCTTGGTATGCCTGTAATGTACTGGATTAATAAGCGCGTACGATTCGAAAGATTTATGTAATAGGTGAATGAGCCATTGCTTATATAGGGTGGCTCTTTTTATATGTGGTTATATTGAGTATAATACGGTGACTCTTGATAAAATATAATAAAATAAAGTGAAACTTTAATCAGTGGGGGATTCCCACTGATTATTAGCCCGCACCAATCGGGCATTTACGGACAGTTGATCTCCCTCCTAAATTCCTTGTTTTCGCTAAATTTTAAGGTGGGAGTCTTACTGATCACAAATAGCGGGATACATATAAGAAGTCGTATATAGGGAGAATCTAGTATGAAATATAAAATTCATTGGTTGTATAAAACGAAGCGTGGTTTACAGACTGAATTAACAACTGATTATATGAACATAGAAGAAGTACTTCAATTTGCTGAGGATTTCGAGAAAACAGGAAGAGTGAAAGAACTTTTATTTTACGATGAAATGGATACAGAATGGTTACTAAAAGAAATGAAGAAATTGAGTAAACAAGTGGAGGAAGAGCTTCAAGAAATATATGTTTATTTTGATGGTGGGTATGACCTTCAGACGAAAGAAGCTGGAGTAGGTATATGTGTGTATTATAAAAAAGGAAATACAAACTACCGAATTCGTCGCAATGCATATATAGAAGGTATATATGATAATAATGAAGCGGAATATGCATCCTTATTATACGGTATGAATATACTCGAGGAATTAGGGGTTAAGTATGAAACAGTTACACTTCGTGGAGATTCTCAAGTAGTGCTGCAGCAATTGGCTGGAGAGTGGCCTTGCTATGATGAGCATTTAAATCATTACTTAAATCAAATTGAACAAAAGGCGAAGCAAATGAAATTAAAACTTGTATGTGAGCCAATATCTAGAAAACAAAATAAAGAAGCACATCAATTAGCAACGCAAGCACTAGAAGGAACGGTCATTGATAGTCATAAAGAAATAACCGAATAGAGAGGTGCGAAGGTGGATAAAAAGCAACTCATTACAGAGGTAAATGACTTATTAGAAACGTATTGTGAAGGATGCTTTTTGAGAGAACATAATCGAAAGACAAATAGTAAATATTATGCCCATTCATTTTGTATACGACAATGTACAGTTGGAGAAACATTGAAAAAGTATGGAGAACAGTTGTCATGAAAAAACATCCAGAGAAAACTCTCTGGATGTTTTTAGTGCTTCGCTTCATGTAATTGATGTTCACACTTGCTTAATTTCTTTTCCTCATTCATTAAAAATGATTCATCTAAATCTGTCCCAACGGATTTCATAATTTCAAGCTGAGAGCGAGCTGCTTCTACTGCAGTAGTGGCATGTTCTAATGAGCCTGGATCCATTGAAATGGTTGCTGAACCTACCATTTTTTGTGCAGTTTCTACACGGAATTTTACTTCTTCAAAGTCATTTACATGTGATCCCATTGTTATTACCTCCTTTGTAAATTGCGCATTTCACATAGTTTTTGCTCTGTAAAACGGAAATATACAAAGGAATAACAAAGGAGGTTACCCAATAAGATAATCTCCTGTCATATGTTGGATTAAAGTTTTACTACGTTAGCAGCTTGAGGTCCGCGGTTACCTTCAGTAATGTCGAAAGATACCTCTTGACCTTCTTCTAAAGCTTTGTAGCCTTCACCTTGAATAGCAGAGAAATGTACGAATACATCGTCAGCGCCTTCAATTTCGATAAATCCAAAACCTTTTTCGTTGTTAAACCATTTTACTTTTCCTTGCATGTTACAATTCCTCCTAAAAACATTTGCTTTTTTCATTTAGTGAAATTCATTTGAAAAGATAATATAAAGTAAAAATGCTATATTCTTGAATATTCTGCTAAATGATTAATTTAAATATACACGAATTGGTAGAAATTAGTCAAGTAAGCGTTTCGAAATTTTTGTATTTTTAAATAATTTTTCAATCGAATTTTGAAAAAGGTATAGGACTGGCCGAGTATGTAATATTCTTCATTGAATGCTTATACATAATGAGGTGAAAGGATGAATGAGTCTTACTTACTAGATAATGAAGAAATCAGTATAAGAACTGACATACCGAAATGAGTTACGAAAAAATTTCAAAATTTTTCGAGTGTCGTATTAGAACCAACGTTTCCATGTTATTTCGGTTTAACAGCTTTGAAAAAGAATGAACTTTGTTATTCGTTTCTCTCTCATAATGATTGGAGTCATTTGTCACGTACAATGTCATCTTTTTTAGAAGTAATGAAAGAGCGGCCGATTGTAAGAAGAGGTTTTTTCTTTTTGTAGAACCGGAATGTGAGGAACGCCTACTAGAATATTACCGTGATTACTTTTGGAAAGTGCTACAGTATTTACATGAAAACGATAATCAAACATGGCCGCAGCAAATTCCTGAAGATCCAAATCATTATTTATGGGAATTTTCATTTCGAGTTTCAAAGTGTAAAACAAGGAATTTCCCACTCGAATATAGAATATAAACAAGAAGAGGTAGGGGGACTTAAACAATCTTTTATGGCAGGGTTTTTAATTGCTATATGCAATCCATGAAATCTTGTTTTTTTTGTTTGGTATATACGGAAGTACACTTAGTTCATTGCTTACAAAGGTAACGAAACAAGAAGCTTTTTTGTACAGTCTTTTCATTATCGTTAGTATTATTTTATGGAATTTAAATATGGCTTTTTCTGTTCATTTTGGACGAACTTTATTAAAACCAAAAGCACTTGGCTACATAATAGCCGGAGCAGGTATTATTTTAGTAGCATATTCTATCCATTTTGCATACAATGCTTTACAGTTGTTTACATAAGATTGAAGGGGAGATTTTTATGTATCGAACCACTATTGACGGAAAAGAAATTATCATTACTTTATCATCAAAAATTAGAAAAGAAATTACTGATAGGAATCCACTATATGAAGCGGTATTTAATAATGCAGCAAGGTTGCTGCAAACGAAACAACCGACGTTTGCGGTAAATCATGAAGTATTTGGGCTCATTATTGGAGAGGTACAAAGGGGAGAAGTAACAGTGTTTGCAGTAGAACACATTATTCCGAAGCAAAATATATTTGGTCCGAATACTTTTTTCTCGACAATAGAGCAGCGGGCAAATTTGTAAGGTGAATAGAATAAGAATAGAAAAGAAATAGTCGTAACGATATGTTGCGGCTGTTTTTTTGAAAAAGACCTGCGGTAGTAT
>NUMR01000107.1 GCA_002578045.1 Bacillus cereus | reverse complement strand
CGTTCTTCGTATGTCATGTGTTGCAGAATATCTTCTAAATATGTATCTTTATAGCTGTAATATTTCTCCTCAAATGTTTCCACAAATTGTTGCCAAGATTTTAGTGTTACTAACACGGCATTAGTTGTTTCGCCATTTAAGCTACGTTGATTTCGTATTACAAATGATTTCCCCATCTTTTCACCTCCATTCTACAAATTCAGAAATATATGACAAAAGACTATGAAATATTCCAATTTTAATTATAGCAAATCGAAAAATAGTGAAAGGTGCCCCTTTAAGAAGAAAAATATAAACTTGCAACAGCTCTTAAAGCCAAGTGTGTCAAGGGATTGGAGAATTCTATTAATTTTTTTTGTGTTAAGGATACCGCAAACGTGTTGCAAGTTGAATTATGAGTTTATGAATAAGTAAAAATACATCTAACCCCTTGATATATAAGGGAATTGAGTCGAAATGATAAATAAGTTAGGGAAAGGATACCGCAAACGTGTTGCATGTTAAGAAGTACATATGTTAATTATGAATTATGTCGATAATCATTGATTTTATAGGGATTATTGGAGTTGCATGAATTGAAATAGGGAGAGGATACCGCAAACAGCGTTGCATCTTATTTGGAAAACAAGGGTGAGGATACCGCAAACATATTGCATGTTGAGTTATATGTATATGAATTAAGTAAAAAGGACTTAATCCCTTGATATATAAGGAATTAAATTAAAAATGATAGAAAGGTTAGGGAGAGGATACCGCAAACATGTTGCATCTTATTAGTATAATTTGTGGCAAATATAATAAAATCACTTAGAAATTTAAAGAATAGCATGATTTTGTATGTGATTTACTAGGTTGAGAAATAAACTATACTGTTGCAAGTTGAACAAGATAGGGTGAGGGTACTGCAAACATGTTGCAAGATAAAGAGTTAAGGAAAGCAAAGCGCAAAAGGAATGCAGAAAAGAGGAGTAGGTAAAAGAAAGAGCAAACATGTTGCAGGTTGAGGAGTTAAGGAAAGAAAGGCGCAAAATCTTGTAAATATCTGTTACAATAAATTAAATATAATAATAGTAAAGATTTTTATGATGAAAACTATTTTGTAGTGATCGATGGTTTAGGGAGGAATATAAAGTGGATAACTTATTACAAATGTTTCGAGATGCATTACTAATCTCTGAGCCAATTTATAAAACAAACGAGTTAGTATGGAATAAGTGGAATGCATACTTTAAGGATGTTGAAAACAATAATAATAAAGTACTAACCTCATCCCATGCTTCTCCATCATTTACTGCATTAGTATCTTGGTTAGAGAAAAAGCAAGAGTCCGGAATTACATTAGTACAAATTTATGCGAAAATTGATTCTTATAAGGAAGAAATATATAAAGAAATTGAAGGATTTATAGAAAAAGAATTTCAAGATGTAGCACTTTCAAATTCCATAATATTAGAAAATGATCAAAATATAGGTAAGACAAACATAGTGAACCATGAGGATTATTACGAGGTAAATAACTCTGCTGTATATTATAAACTAAGAGATGGGATTGCAAAGAACCAATTTGAAGAAGATGAAATAAGTAAGGTCTTACAATATCCCATTGAAACGAGGTCTTCTAATGGTGTAGCCCAACTTTCTTCACACAAAGATGAAGATTTAAGACTTACAAATATAGAAGAGGCTGCTCGATGGAATACCCTTGTAGATGATGTAATGAGTAATATGGATGATTTAACGGCAGATTGTTTAGATGCAATTACAATACAGTGGATAAATGAAGCAAAATCCCCAGATGAATTTATTGACTTTTCTTATGAACAAGTTTTAGAGATGTGCAACATTCCAAAAACAGTTGTCAAAAATAAAGAATACTATAGAGCGGAAGATAAAATTAAAATAGCAAAGAGAATAGCAGCTTTAGCAAGCATTTTTATCTATCTAAATGATGATAATGAAGTAGTAGTATTAAATGACCGTGATGATGATGGAGAACGTTTAGAATTAAAACGTGAGGTTATTAAAAGATTATTTGTATTAGATTCAGTTGTATTGTGGAGACATAGTGTTACTAATGAATACATGGGCATTGAATCCTGTCGTATTAAGCCAGGGAGCTTTTTAACTAATTATTTGTACGGATCAAATAATACAACAGCTCTATTATCTAAAAAAGCACTTGAATACAATAGTTATAGACATAAATACCATAAAAGGTTAATTCGATATTTAACATGGCAATGGAGAATTAGACAAATGTATTCATCATTGAAAAAGCCATATTCTATAGGAGGGGACAAGGGTTTACTATCAGTAATGGATATTCCAAAAGATTGGAAGCCGAATCGTATTAGAGAACAGTTAGAAAATGTTCTAATGGATTTAGAAAATGAGAAAGTAATTTCTCATTGGGAGTATAGTGATCCGCTTGATGAACAACAAATTGGGAAACGTAACTGGTTTAAAAATTATTACGCTAACTTAGGAATAACTATTTTACCACCTGAGGAAATGCTGCTATCAATGGATAGGGTAATCGGAAAGAAGAGTATAGAGGAACTTCAAGAGCAATTACCTGAAGTAACAGTTGTTAAAGAGGTAAGGAAGACTGTAGAATCAATCGAACAAATAGAGAAGAAGATTCGTGACCAAATACTGAAAATACACAATGAAAAAAAAGTAAGCATTCGTGAAATAGCAGATGAAATTAGTATTTCTCCGTCGACGTTATCTAGATTCTGCAATTATAAAACAAAACGATTATCTAAAAAGGCGTTAGAAAAGTTAACGAAATGGTGTGAAAGACAAGAAATATTAGAGAAGATGTAACATAGACTAAATACTTCTTTTAGAAATAATCAAATTAAGGATGGGGCTGTCCCCAAAGCTCCTTTAAATGACTAAAACCCACGAAGAAAATTTATTTTCCCCGTGGGTTTGTCATTTTTTCGATTTTCTTCCTCAAACGAGCGGTTCCTTTCCATCTGTTTGAGGAAGTTGTGGGCTATGGTGACTAGCCCAAACTCAATCGTTACTTTTGCCAGTCCTCGTAATGAGAATCGCTGGAACGACCGATTACCCTTGATATGACCAAACACACTCTCTATCTCTATTTTTCGTTTAGCGTAGATTTGTACTCCTTCGTCAAAATTTGTAATTCCTTGGTGATATACGAGGTGAGTGGGGTCTTATTTTGGGTTGTAGTATCGCTATTATTTGTTGTACAACCAATTAAAGAAGTAAATAATGTTCCACAAATGATAAACATTGAATATTTAAATCAATCTTTTTCTCCCTTATGGCACTTCAAAAAATTTCAATAAAATACTTTTAAGGAAAAAAATATAAATTTTATTATTTTTATATTGAATTATTAGATTATTAGTAATATAATGAAATTGTTCGAACAAAAAATCACTTATTTGGGGGAAATTAGAAATGAACAAAGAACTATTTGATTTAGATATCAATAAGAAAATGGAATCATCTACTGAAATGACTGCACAAACTTTGACGACTATTGTTAGAGTATCAAGAGCTGTTTGTAGAACGGGAACCTGTATTTGCACTACTTCATGCTCTAATTGTAAGTAAGACTAGTTATCTAATTAATTAGAATTTGGAAGCCTATAAAAGAGCTATTTCTTTTATAGGCTTTAAAAGTTTTTATATACATATAAGAATATTTACATGGATTTATAGGTAGGTGTTAATGTAGATGGATACAATCAGGGAAAAGTTAAGTAGTTATAAACCCAACATTTACTGTTGGAATACAAGTAGATTAAGTGAGCAATTTAAAACTTATGATATCGAAATTGGTCATCCAATTATAAAAATTGCTATTTTGGATAGTGGCTGTGATTATCTTCATCCAGAATTAAACGATAATATCCTTATTAATAAATCTAAATCAATGATACCCTATGAAGATAATATTGAAGATTATAATGGTCATGGGACAGCAGTAATTAGTTCTATTATAGGTAAGAAAAATGTTAAAGGAATTGCTCCTGCAGTAAGCATCCTTAGTTATAAAATTGTAGATAAGAATGGATATGGAGAATTAAGATGGACCATTAATGCTATTAAACTAGCTATTCAAGAAAGTGTTCACATCATAAATATCAGTTATACATCTAATAAGATAGATAATATTGATATGATTTATGAATATAAAGCAGTTGTTGAGGAGGCGATCAATAAGGGGATATATGTAATATGTGCTGCTGGAAATGAATGCAAAGAAATAAAACAAGGCTTTGAAAAGTTGCCAACCTCTTTATTAGGGATGATAGCTATAGCATCTACAGACTATAAAGGAGAACTGTCCTCTTTTAGTAATTATGGAGTAGGAATAGATTTCTCCATGCCATCAGGTGGATTTTCACAAAATTTCCCTTCTCAACATGGACTTGTTATTGTAGCAAAACCCCGTTCAATGGGAAGGTTATATTTAGAAGATCAATACCAAATTCCAAAAGAATATACTCTTACTATGGGCACTAGTATATCGTCTGCGTTATTTAGTGGAACCATCGCTTTATTATTGAGTAGGTACTATAGATTATATAAAAAGTTACCTAAGAGAAATGAAATTTTAAGATTAGTTAAGTTAAGTGGTAAACAAATAAATAAGCATTATTCAATGGTTGAAGTGAATACGTATAGAGCTCTGAAGGAGATTAAGTAGGAGGAATTAATGTGAAGCAGCAATTACTAAATACATATATGTATCGTAAACCCATTTTAACATTAAATGATTATCAAGAACTTTTTGATTCAAAAATATCAACTTTAGAATACGAAAATAAGATAAAAGAAATATTCTCGGATGATAAATTAAAATTAGCTATATATATATCAAGTCCTACTATGTATGAAGCTTTAAATAGGATAGATAGTTTAGATTCTAAAAAAAAGAGGAATTTTTTACATGGTATTACCAAATTTCTAATAAGAATGTCTACAAGGCCAACTCCTTTTGGTCTCTTCGCTGGTATAGGAATTGAATCTATTAATAATAATAATGGTAAGGGATCATTCAATATAAATACTTATTTTAGGTTAGATTTTTCTACAATATATAAAATCGTCGAAGTGCTAGAAGATCAGGATGAGATTTTAGAAAAAGCGAATATTAGATTAAATAATCTTCTTTACAAACATGGTAATAGGATGAAATTACCATATCAAAGTAATGTACATAATAAGGATAATATAGATAAGCATATGAAAATTATGACCTTTAAAAATAGTCCAGTTTTAGATTATATATATAAAATTACAAGGAATGATATCAAATTTGAACAACTTGTAGATAAAATTAATCAAGAGTTTAATACTGAAGATTCTACATCAAAAGGCTATTTAAAAAAATTAATGGATAATGATATTTTATTCTCTGATTTTAGACCGGCATTATCTGCTAATGATCCCTTTAAGTATCTCATTACTACCTTAGAAGTGAAGAATATTAAACATGAATTATTGGACAATTTAAAACAAATTAATTTTTCATTAGATAATTTTAATTTAACTAAAGAAGAAATTTCTGTTGAGGAATTAAGCGATTTTAAATCACTTTTAAAATCCTTTAAATTATGTGGAGAAAAAGACATAAGAGTAGATGCTAAATTAACTAATAGCTCGGAGTTGGCTTTAGGAGATGAAGATATATCTAACTTAGAAGAATTAAGTAGAATATTTAGCTATCTAGGATGTATAAATCCACTTCAAGTTCTTAATTTATATAAGGATTCTTTTATTGAGAAATATGGTCCTTATCAAGAAGTTCCGATATTGGAACTATTAGACGAAGATTTAGGTTTAGGAAAGCCTAATGATTACGTAACGAATGGAAACTCTCAACCACAAATAAGTGAACACCTTAGGGCAGTTAGAAACTTAATTCAAAAATGGCAGACCGAGGCTCTTATTAATAATGAACACATTACTCTTGATGAAGACAAAATTAAGGACATTAAAAAGCATATCAGTAGAACTGATATTGAAAAAGAAAATATTGATGTAGAACTCTATTTTAACTATTTTCAATGCAAAGGTGCCAACAAATTTTATTTAGTTCCGAATACAGGTTCTACTCAAATAGGTAACACCTATGGAAGATTTAAATATATGTTTAACAAAAATGAAATAAATCAATTAAAAGATTTTAATGAATTCATGGAAGAGCAAGATAGTAATATACAATTTGCAGACTTAAGGATAAATCCAGACAATAGCAGTTTAGCTAACATTATGAATTCACCTAGTGTATATAAGAATGAAATAAATATTTGTACTAATCCTAGTGAAAGTTGCTCTAATAATATTGATATCGAAAATTTAGTTGTTGGTATTAATAACAATAAATTTTATATTAAAGATTCCTCTTCTAATAATATTATTATACCTAAAATAAGTAATATGTTTAATTATGAAAATGCAAATCTTATATATCGATTTTTAGCCGATGTTGGTGCTCTATACAGTGGAATATGGGGAAATATACATCACCATTTTTATGATAGTCATGTATATCCTAAGATAGTCTATAAAAATATTGTTGTTTCTCCAAAACGATGGATTTTCCATCATACATTTACTCAAAATATGTCTGAAGAAGAATTCATCTCAGTTTTCTTAGATTGGTGTACTAGAAATAATATCACAAATTATATTTACCTCGCCGAGTATGATAATAAATTATTGTTAAATATAAAAAATAAATTACATTTAAGTATAATTTTTCAAGAATTCTCAAAGTTAAATATGAATGATAAATTAAGCTTTTTTGAATGTGAAGAGGATATATTTGTTTCTTCAAATCAACGTTTTGAAGAATGTGTCTTTAGTTTTAGGCAAACCGATCGAAAAAAAATTACATTTACTAATTCTTTAAATAGAAATTATCAATATATTAATGATATGAATCGTGTTAAGTTGATAGGAAGCGATTGGATTTCTTTACGTGTAAACTATGTAGATTCTAGGATTGAAGAGTTTTTATCTTGTGGATATAAAGAATTTTATAAACATAATAAAGATATCAATAAGATTGAAAAAGGATTTTTCGTTCGTTATGCGGATCCTACTCCTCATCTAAGAATACGTTTTAAGCTTTCGAAAAATGAAAAGTATAATACATTTTTAGGTAATATTACTGAATGGTTAACCAATGAGAGAAAAAAGGGTTTAGTCAATGACTTTCATTTAGTATCATATAACCCTGAAATAGAAAGATACGGGGATTTTTTAATAGATAAAGCTGAAGATATTTTTAGTATAGACTCATTAATTGTAGCAGATAGCTTTGAAGGGGATGTACCATTAAGCAGAGAACTATTTTGTTGCTTAAACATTATGGGTATCCTAAAAGGCTTTAAGTTGAATTTTGCAAATCAATTGGAAATTTTAAATATGGCTATAGATCCTAAAATATATAATGAAGCCTATCGAGAAAATAAAGCAACCCTAGATTCTATTATTACAAACATCTATGATTATATTGAGATTCCAATGAGTGAAAAACTTGTTATTCCTACTACATTTAATGATAGGGACAGTGTTATAAGAAAATATATTGAACTTATAGATGCAAATGAAGATGTTCTTACTAATGTGAAATCTGATATTATTGCAAGTATCCTTCATATGCATTGTAACCGCTTAAATGGAATAAATAGAGATTTAGAGAATAAAATTTTAGGTATGTGTTATCATACCATAAAAAAATATATGAATATAATTAAATATAAATACAATGTATTAGTATGAGAGGTTATCAAATGACTATTAGACTAAATGAAAACGAATTAAAGACATTAAATGAGATTAATCAAAAGTTAATTAAATTGTATAGTGACTTTGAGAAGGTTGAAAGATATATTAACGATTCTGCTTCTTCTGGGCTGGAGGCTATAGAACTCGTTTCTCTTGCTGGAGGATATGCTGGAATAGCTTTAGCTTTAGGAGTTTCTAATGATGTAACATCCAACCAAAGTACGGATGAAATTTCATATGAGTATATAAAGAGATGTATAGCAATAATTCAAAGCAACCCTACTTACTCATTTTCTTTATTTTCTGGATTAACAGGAATTTTAATTTCATTAAAATTTAACTCCAAAAACGGACAAAGATATAAAAATATAATTGAACAACTTCTACAAGTAATTACACATAATTATAAGGAATCATTAAGTATAAGCCAGGCTAATCTTATTAATAATACAGTAACCACAGATGATTTCGATGTTATATTAGGGTGGTCAGGTATACTAAGAGTCCTTCTGGAGTTTGATAATGATCTATATGATACAGAATTAAGTAAGATTATTGAAGATATATCGTTATATCTCATAAAATTAGGAACATTTACAAATAATTCTAAACCACGTTGGTTTATTGAATATGCACAATTAAGTGATATTGAAAAAGAAGCTTTTGTAGGGGGGTTCTACAATAATGGGATGTCACACGGCATATCAGGGGTATTAGCAAGCATTTCTATCTTATATATAAAAGGTTATAGATTTAATGGTTTAGAAAACAGTATTAATAATATCAGAACGTGGTTGTTACAAAATATTTTAGAACATAGAGGCATAGAATATATTCCTAATGTTACGGTAGACACTACTAATACTAATACTAATACTAATACGTTTAATCACCGAGATGCTTGGTGTTACGGAACTCCTGGTGTATCCACTGCCCTCTTCATTTCTGCTATGACAGATGAAAATCTGTATATTAAAGAAAAGTCCATAGACCTTTTTAAAACCTTTTTAAAGAGAGCTAGTGAGGAACACAAACTAATATCTCCTACTATTTGTCACGGTTTTGCGGGTATTCTAATGTTATGCATTAGATTGATAAAATATGGTGTAAGTGACCCAGAGATATTAGAGATAGCAAATAATGTTTTCCGAAAGCTAATGAGTTTCTACAAAGAGAGTAAATTGATATTATTTCCTGATTATGAAATAATTGAAAATAAGCAGGTTGAAATTCATAAAATTGGATTATTAGAGGGGGTAACGGGTATATTTCTTATCATTCAATCTTTGCTTCATGACAAGAATGAATGGGATCAAATATTTCTAATATCGTAACGTTTAGCAATTCAAAGCATCTGGAGGGGTTCGTGATGATTGAAATTTTAAGGACACTTGTTAATTTTTTAATTTCTCTATTTTCAGGAGAGTTACCAGGGATATATTATATGTGGATTATTACTTTATTAATAGTTCAGATACTTCAGTCTACCCTAAATTATCATTTCTTCAATAAAAAAGGGAAGTTTTCCAATTATACAATGGAAGGATTATTGACTTTTCTAATTTTATTGATTGGAAGCATGTTATTATCTAAATTACTTGCTTACATAATAGAAGATTCAGTTATTAATAAGACAGAGTTAACACATTATTATGTTTCTCTTATAATAGTAACTATATTTGTGGCTATAACATGTATTAAAGATTTAATAGAGAAAATCATAAAACATAGAAATATGTCCCTTTTAACATTTTCAATACTTTCCTTAATAGTCAGTATACTTTCATTTAAATTATTATTACCTTTAACAGGAGGTTCTTTTACTCTCTCTAAGTCTTTTATTAATACTTTAATTATTGTAGTTACTGGGACAATTGTTCTATTAATCAGCTTAGAGGAGAAATATGTAGATGAAAAATAATTCTTTAATTAAGACGTTAAAGATTGTTAATTGGCCAATCGCAAAGGTTATAATTGCAATCTTAGTATCAATTGTATCTGTTTTTGTGAGTTTGCTCGTTCCTATATATATAAAAGAAATAATAGATAAAATTGATTTTACAAATCTTCCTATAAAAATAATTTTATTAGTCATCTCGTTTTTTATTATTGCATCTTTTCTACAAGGATTATCACAATACCTTCTGAGCTATATTGGGGAGCTTACTATAAGGGATTTACGTAAAAATATGTGGGAATATATAATTAACTTACCTGTTAAATATTATGATAATAAGGAAACAGGCCAAATAATGAGTAGATTAATTGAGGATAGTTCTATAGTTAATAATTTTGTTTCTATGAAACTTCCTATTATGTTATCTCAATTAATTTTATTTTTTGGGGCTTTGGGTTTAATGATTTATATGGATTGGAAAATAACCCTTTTTATGTTAATAACAGTAGTTGTAACTACGTTTATTATTATCCCATTAGGTAATAAGATTTATGTTTTATCTATTAATCATCAACAAACTATTGCTGAATTTAGTGGAATCTTAAGTAGGGTATTATCAGATATAAGACTGGTTAAGATAGCTAATGCAGAAGGTTTAGAAATTAAACGCGGAAATGAAAAATTGGAAAGACTTTTTGGATTGGGCGTAAAACAATCTAAGCTATATTCCTTTATTAATCCTTTAATTACTTTAATTATAATGTTTACCATTATTGGTATACTAAGTTACAGTGGTTATAGATTATCTGTTGGTACTCTTTCCACAGGAACATTAGTAGCTTTATTGTTTTATTTATTACAAATAATAGAACCTTTAACTGGTTTGAGTAGTTTTTTTACAGATTATAAAAAGACTTTGGGGGCTACTGATAGGATACAAGAAATCTATAAAAATCAATTAGAGAATAAAGGTGGATTTGTTCCCTCACCTGACCAAGATATAATTTTTCAAAATGTATCATTTTCTTATGGTGAAAAGGAAATATTAAAAAACGTAAGTTTTGTAGCTAAAAGAAATAAGGTAACTGCATTAGTGGGTCCTTCAGGGGCTGGAAAAAGTACAATCTTCTCTGTATTGGTAAAGTTGTATGATTGCCAAGATGGAAATATAATGTATGGCGATCAGTCTATCAGCAATATTAATTTAACTTTATGGAGAAGTAAAATAGGATACGCAATGCAGAATGCTCCAGTTATGAATGGAACGATTCTCGATAACATTACTTATGGATTAACAAGATCTTATTCTATTGAAGAAATTTACACAGTCGCCCAAATTGCTAACGCATATGACTTTATAATGAATTTGGAAAAACAGTTTGATACCTTAGTTGGAGAAAGAGGAATTCTATTATCAGGGGGACAAAAACAGAGATTAGCTTTATGTAGAGTATTTTTACATAATCCGGAAATTCTCTTACTTGATGAGGCTACTTCTAGCTTAGATAGTGAAAGTGAAAAACATATTGAAAGAGCTATAAATTATGTGAAATCTAATAAAACAACTCTCATCATTGCTCATCGTTTATCTACCATCATGGCTTCTGACCATATTATTTTCCTTGATGATGGTAAAATAACAGGTCAAGGTACTCATGAGGAGCTATTGAATAGTCATGAACGTTATAAAAGTTTTGTTTCTTATCAAACAATTAAATAGTATATTTTAATAGAATTTGCCGGCTTCCATACTTTGAGAATGGAAGCTCTTTTAATGAATAAATTATTACTTGTTTTTTGTATGAGAAGTAAATTTTAATGTTAGTATCATTTTAACTAAGTATTCGAATTATGTTGTTACTGGCCGCAGGACAAATTTCGAAAAAATAGAGAAACTACATATACAGTAAGGTTTGAAAGATAGGTGTTAAAGGCGATTGAGTCAAGGTGTCCTTTAAAGCAATGTGTAGTACACGATAATGTATGTCAGTCTCATAAGAATGTGAAGAAACAAAAAATTCATTAGAAGGAGAAAATGAGAGAAAGAAATGAAAAGGGTGAGCCTTAAAAATTATGAAGATGGAAGTGGTGTTTGGAAATCAATCTTTAACATTTTACGCAATTTTCCATCTAATAAATATTAGATGGAAGGAGGTGTTGATGTGAATCAATTTAGAAGATTGTCTAATACTCAAAGTTTTCTAGATCCTCGAATTGTAGGACCGACTCTCCCGCCACTCCCACCCATTACTTTTCCAACGGGTCCAACGGGAATAACAGGTCCAACGGGAATAACGGGTCCAACGGGAATAACGGGTCCAACGGGAATAACGGGTCCAACGGGAATGACGGG
>NUMR01000106.1 GCA_002578045.1 Bacillus cereus | reverse complement strand
TGGTCATGTTGATCCAAGTTCGCCGTTTTATACGCAAGTTGTTTCATATGTAAGGGCAATATTAGCATGATAGAAAAAATATAATGTCCTAAACGAAAAAAGAACTCTTCAAATTATGAAAGAGTTCTTTTTATTTCCTAATATTTTTAATTACTTTTATGATAAGAATTGTAATTTAAATACAATATTTGTTACGGTTCAAAGACTGTATAAATAAATTCTAACAATTTTAATTAATAATTAAAAGGTTAAATTTCTTGTTATCTACTAAATTTCTAAGTGCTTTTACAATAACCTCTCAAGAAAATAACAAATCACCCACAGTACAAACGCAACTTGGGTTAATATGTACATGATAATTTCCAGAACTGAAAATTTTCTCTCCCTCTTTACTCGTCTTAGATGTACATAGTATGAAAAAGTACATAAAAGCAACAACAAAACCGTGATTTGATTTGCTGATTCTAGTATATTCATGACCACTCATCCCCTCATATTGAATAGATATAGTATAGATTAACCAAATCATATTAAATAATAAAAAATAGAAAAACCCTATTATGAGTTTTCCTATTTTTTATTATTCGTTAGCTCTTATTCCAACTGGAGAAGGTCCGCATTGTGAAGAAAAAATAAAAATAGTTGCTGGCTGAATAGCGATTCCTAAAAACCCAAGAACACCCGCTACTGCAATCCATTGCTTTTTCTCAACATACTCAAAAAATTCATTCAATGCATCTCTACCAATCCCAACCGCTTCTGCCCAACATCTTCCCCAAGCACTTCTTGAAGCATAATAAGTTGTTTTCGACTCATCACCATTCATAGTTACTACAAAATTAAGCATACCTTGTTTTTCTTCTTTACTATATTTTGATTTCATAAATTCCTGTACATTAATATCATACTTTCCGGTAGCTTCATTCTTAACAACAATTTTAGTGAATATATATTCTAATTCTCTCGCTGCTGATTCTATTTGCTCAGATGTTGCATTTCCTTTATCATTAACAGACGTCGCTAATGCAAGGGTTGGTGTTAAAGCTAAAGCAAACATCATAATTGAAATAAAAATTTTCCTTAACATAATTTAATACCCTCCCAAGTTTTATAAAATTCAACATACACTAAATAAATCATTTAATTAACCTGATGTACTTTAATTGAATGTAAACCATTTACTATCAAGGCCTCATATACTATGATTACCATAATTTGTAATTTTCAAAGATTTATAAAATATACGGAAATTCGAAAACAAGTTCCCACAACCGACATTGTTTGTCATTAGCGTCCCAAAAGGTACACATAAAAGAATCAAGTAAATAAAATCCACAGCAACTATACAAAAACAGAATATTCAGTTTTGTTTTTTCAATAACAACATTACCTTGAGATTTCACTAACATGGTAAGGTTATGGAAATATATACTAATAGGGTGAGGGGATTAAATATGAATGTGCAAACTGTCTCCAAAGGAGAAATAACAAATCTACTAAACAATTGGTATCAATCCATCATTTCGCAACATGTACTAAAATCCACAAATTACAAGAAAGAAATTGATAGTAAGATTCATCAAATCGAAGAAGATCAAAATATACTTATCTATTATTCATTGCTAGATTTTAGATATAAGTTACTTACCCATGACGTTAAAAACTATAAAGATAGTTTAGAAAAGATAAATCGTATACCTGATCAAGCAGATGCCTTTCTAAAATACTATCATTGTTTTTTTTAAGCAATTTATTCAATCAATAGGGGAGATTATACTTCTGCTAAAGAGCAATATGAAGAAGCTGAAACATTATTAAAGGATATTCCAAATGAACTTGAAATAGCTGAATTTAATTATATGTTTGGTTCTTTCCACTATCATATTTATCAGCCACTACCAGCAGTAAAATATACTACAAAGGCAAAAGAATTATTTTCAAAGCATGAAGGCTACGAAATCAAAGTTGCTGCTTGTAATAACACGCTAGGACTTGCTTGTACTTCTCTCGGCCAGTATGAAAGTGCAGAAGAACATTTCCTTGCGGCTTTAAGTACTTTCAACAAACACGACGAGGATAAACTTTCAGCAAAAGTGAAACATAATTTAGGGTTATTGTATGCAGATCAAAACCTTTCAGAACTAGCAATTAAATACCTAAATGGATCACTTGTAAATAACCAAAAAACATTGTTCTTATTAGCACAGGAGTATTTCAAATTAAATAATAAAAACGCTGTCAGATTGCATATTGAAAATGGATTGAAGACTTCAAATAGAGAGTACAATCATCATTTCAATATCCTAAAAGGATTAAATGACAATATAAGTACAGATGAATTGGAAGACATCATTTTGGCAGGAATTTGTTACTTTAAGAAAGAAGAGTTATGGAAATACGTAAAAGATTATTCAGCTATTTTAGGCAATAAGTTTTACAAATTAAAATCATACGAAAAAGCCAGCATGTATCTACATATGACAAATGAAGCTGATAAAAAGGCTTCAGGGAAAGGAGCTTTAAAATAATGAAAAAATCTCTATTAATTTTTGCTATTGTCACAGGTTTTTTATCTTTCACCTTCAGTAACACTACAAACTTACAATCTGTATCAAAAGAAAAAGTAGATTTTGTTCAATATGCACATGGTGAAACTATTTAGCACAATAAAATACTAAAAAGTTATGTCATTACCCCATTATAATGCGTAACACAAATAATTATTAACAAAATAAAAAGAACCCAATATAGGTTCTTTTTATTTTTGCTTGCTGCTTTTAACCATTAATCTAACTCTTACTTATTAGTAATGAACAAGAATGTGAGATTACAAATTACAAAACAAACCAATCAATCATAATATTCCAATTGTGAGTAATATATTAAAATATTCAATAATTAAGTATAATATATGTATAAATTTGCGAATTTGCTAACTTTCCTGAAATGAATAATAATTTATTAATAGAGAACAAGAAAAGAGGTGTAGAAGTTGAAACGATTTACAAGGAAACAAAAAGTAATAATTATCATTTTTATAGTTTTTGTTCTATTAATTTTCTTAGGATTAATAACAATCAAAACTACTTTATTTGAGGGGAGCATTTACGTAAATTAACAAAACATAGACCTGCGGTAGTATGTCAACTGAAAAAACTAGTAAAACCATTCGTCTATCTTTTAGCCTTCATACTAACGTTCACAGGTCTTTTTGTGAATCAGTCTTTCGCCGCAACAGAAACAACAACTAACACCATCGAACAACAACAAATCGAATTCGAAAACCACATCAAGCATTTAGCTACAACCGATCCAGAAGCAAAAAAATCATATGAACAATATGCTCAATTAAGTGATGAAGAAAAGAAAAACTTTGTAAAAGCACTTAATAGTGAAGAATTTGTAAAAGCACTTCAAGCTACTACAACTTTAAATCCAGGTGAATCAAGATCTTTCAGTAATGGCTCTATTGTAGCAAGCGTTGTCGAAGAAGTTAAACCTCAAAATGAGGCACCATTTAACACTCTTGCAAGTTATGCAGTTAAAGAAAGAAATATAACACACAAAGTAGTTGTATATGGAATTTTCGCTAGTATCTATTGGGTGAAAGTTAGATTCCAGCATCCATTAGGATCAAGAGACGTAACGAAAACATTAAGTGCTGATAATGGACACACTAATATTAATCCATCAATTATTGTAACCAACCAAGGGGCAAACCATTGGGCATCTGCTAGATAGGGTTTTGCAACTGGTAAATTTAAAATTGCAGCTACAGGTTCTTTAGGATTCTGGTCATTCACACATGTTTTAAATTTAAAAGTTGATCCAGAATATACAACTGGTTGGATTAACTAGCATTTCCATAACAAGCAAAAAAGAATCCTATTAAATTAGGAATCTTTCACTTTTCTCATAGAAATAAATTTGCAAATTCTATTAACGTTTTAATTAGTGTCTTTACCTGAACTACTAGCGTAATCTTCGAAACGATATCTAATTTCTGTACATTTCCTTTCTTCCCATCTTCTTTTTTTCGTCCATGCTTATTAGTATTCTGTTTACTTTGCTTCTTAATTTTTTTGTCCATTAAAAAAACTCCCTATTTATTAAAGTAACGAGATTCACTCGTTCACTATGTATGATCAATTTCACCCCAACTTTTCTTTCTATAGCAAGTATCACTTGATAATTTTTATAATTACAAACATTTTATAAATTCAACTACTAAAACATTTAATTTTATACAATACAAGAAATACCAAATATAATGTATCCTAAAAGGTACACTTTTACAGACACTTAGAAACATAGGGAAAACCGTATCCATAAAAGTTGTATTTTAAATTTACAGATGTCCTTAATTTTCATATACCTTTACAGGTATAAATAAGCTATAATTTTGTTCCAGGTGAAAGAATTGCAATATAAAAAGTTTGGATATGTCAGAGTTTCCAGTAAAGACCAAAACGAAGAACGTTAGATTGAGAATATGAAGTATCTAGGAATAGAAGATCGAGATATTTTTATTAACAAACAATATGGAAAAAATATGAAAATATAAAATTATCAAATGTTAAAACGATTAGCTAGAATAGGGGATACGATTGTTTTTGATTCTTTAACGAGGCTGGGGCGTAGTATGAATGATGTACTTGAAGAATTTCGTTATTTTGAAACACAGCGTATTAACCTCCAGTTTATTAAGGAACTATTTATTAATGTGAATTATAATGGTGAAAGTACAAACGATGTCATTCAACAGGCTGTACAAAAAGCAACCCTTACCATTCTTTCTGCCTTTGCAGAAAAAGAAAGGAATGATATCAAACAACGACAAGCAGAAGGGATTGCATTAGCAAAGAAGCAAGGAAAACATTTAGGAAGACCACCGGTGCAAATTACGGAGCAATTCATTGAGGCATATGAGGCATGGCAATCTGGAAAGATTACGGCGGTCGGAGCGATGAGAAAATATGATATAAAGCGTTCTTCTTTTTACAAGTTAGTAAAAGAGTACGAAGCGAACGAAAAAACAAAACATATGGCGAAAAATGAATGAAGTCGAGAAGGGATAAAATTGAGTTTCTTCCTATCTATATAAGAACCACATTTAGTACCTTAGCATCCATAATCTGTGTCCTGCAAAATTTGGCGAAGACGTGATACCTGTTAAGGGGATTCCCTTGATAGATAAAGGTTGCTATTACACATGTCAAACAGGGTACACCCATGCCGTAATTTTTAAACAAACGAAAAATAATATTAAACGCCTTGTAAACAATCCCAAAAAACATATTAAAAGGACTCCTGGTTCTCGATTTGAAGGGATGGCTAAAGTGAAGAAAAAAAAGACAAAAAGCACTTAAAAATTCTACAAAAGCAAACCTTATGCGTGCCTCTAATGCTATAGGAAAACGTCGATAAATTACAAGAGGAGAGAGAAAAGTGTTGGTAGGAATTTTAGATTTTGCAGTAATCTTAGTTTTAAATATGCTACTAATTTTCATTGTTTTTTGGCAAGACTATTATTTAGTCGTTATAAAATCAGCTTATAATAAGTCAATTCCTGCAGTTATCACACTACTTATACGCTTAGCGTTGAGTGTGTGGATAATTTATTCTACGACAGCTACAATATTAGGTGTATTGCAAATTCTAGTAATTCAATTAATTGTATTACTTTGCCTTTGGATGATTTCAAAGTATGTTCAAAATCATGGGGAAAATTGGTATACTATACTCCTCGCTTTTACTGTCTATGGAATTGGGTTTTATTTCTTTATTATGTACTTCAAGGAGTTTATATAGATTAATGTTGGTTTATAATTTGTATGGGAAATAAATGTGAGTTATAAGGTATACTTGTAAATGAAGGTCCGTAATATGATGCGGAAGAAATTTTCAGTTTTTTGAACGCACAAAGTAAGGCAGGAGCCTTGTCTGTTGTGAGAACTGTTGGTTCTCACAAATCATTGACCAATCGCTTCATAAACATATAAGCGGCTTGGTGATCGCGTGTTCTACGAAGTTGGAGATCCAAAGTATATCCATTTCCATCAATTGCACGATACAGATAGCACCAATCCCCTTTAACTTTGATATACATCTCATCTAAATGCCAAGCATGGTGTGCAGCTTTGTTTTTCTTTTTCCAAATTTGATAAATCAGATTTCAATAATTATGCACCCAATGCATGATTATTGTAGGGTGAACGGAAACTCCTCGTTCTTGTAGGATACCAGATACATCGTGGTAGCTTAAAGAAAAACGACAGTAATAGGGGGGAGCACCACATGCCCATCACCTTAAGAAAAGTAAACACCCTCAAAACGAAAAAATAACTTTAATTCTGATAATAACTGTTTTAGGAATAATTGAAAATAGTAGCTTATTGGGCATGTGACGAGACCCCCCTTTTAGAATTAAGCAGCTTTATCTTGAGTTTGGTTAATTGACTTTTTTCTGAAAGTAGTCCATGATAAAATAGTTCATTTATGAACAGTACGACGATGAACTATATGGAAAGAGAGGGAGTTACTACAATGATACAAAAAAATCAAAACCTCAAAATAGGGGAAGAAGTTGTACAGTCATTTGTAGCAATAAATAAAGAAATTATAAAATTTACAAATCGAAACGCCTCTAGTTTAGGATTAACAGTACAACAAATGGGAATCTTAAACACAATTTATGGAATTCCTAATATTACCCTTAAAAGTATTTCCGAACGGCTTTCAGTCCCTAAGAGTACAGTGAGTGTAAATGTGGATGAATTAGTCAATCTAGGATTAATCGAGCGAAATCCCTCATCTGAAGATCGTAGGGAGATAAAATTGAAAGTAACAACGAAGGGGCAAGAAATATCAAAAAAATCTATTGAAAATTCTACTTCCTATAACGCAATGTCATTAGCATTAGAACAACTTCAGGAAACAGAAATTCAAACATTATTGCATATTCATAAAAACGTATTAAATTCTTTACAGCAATGCAATTAATTCAAAAGTATTCTTTACGTTCTTGAAATTTTAAAGAACCGTATATTTTTAGCGAGATAATATGCGAATTTTTTCTAATCTAAATTTTCTTAGCGTGTTTTTTTGAAATGCTGACGGCACTCCATTGTTATCAGGCTAAGATTTTAAAGCACTCTCTAAATAGAAATCTTATTTTTTTATAGGTCGTGGAGAAGAATGTGTTTCTTGATTTGATAGTAATGGGGCGTATGGTGAGACTTCAGTTGCACTTACTTATAGTGGAACGTCAGAAAAAATACGGATGTGAACTACTCGCCACTTAGCAAAGCTTGAAGTGGGAGCTTCTCCGTTCCACGACGAAAGCAACCTTTCGTCTCCCTGAGTGTTACTTCGGGGTGTTCCACCCCTAGATGTCCAACGCTTGGACGCTCTTTTGGTACGGTTGATATTTTACGCAGGAACCGAATGGCTTGGTTTTCGCACTCTATTTTCTTCCTGCAACCTCGTATATCAAGTTATCAAAGAGCTTCATATAGCTAGTTTATCAAAAGTTTTTGGCTATGCCAAACCGAAATTCATCTCCCACCTACCGTTGGGCTACGCCCTTCGCACGCTTGAGGAAAGAGAATTCTTTCGGGGAATCCGTTAAAAAGTTAAGGAAATTTAAATATAAAAAGCCTAATTTCTCGGTGCTATAAGTGAGAAATTAGGCTTTAATTATTTCTTTAAAGCGCCCTTTAATGGAATAACTAAAATGCTAATTTGATTTGCTGAAGAACTATAACGACATATGCCTTTTCATGCTTTAAAATACTTAGCTAAATAAAAAGGGAAGATAAATTTAAAACTATTCGTTTACTTTATAAGTTAAATATTTCTAGGGGGGAATTGATATAGAATATATAATCGAAGGTTGATAAATAAGTTTAAAAATTTATTAACCAAGTTTATTTAATAAGACAATATAAGTATATTAACTATATATCCCGAGGGGGGAATCTTATTTTATTGAAAATTGAAATATTAATTAATATTCCCATTGCTATTAAATTGACCATTAAAGAACTTCCACCAAAACTTACAAATGGAAATGGAGTACCTGTAAGAGGAAATAGTCCCGTAATACCACCTAAATTTGCAACAGATTGCATACCGATCATACATCCTATACCAATTGCTATAAAACTGCCGAATGGATCTACACATAATTGTGCAATTTTTAAGGAGCGAAGTACTATAGTCAAAACTCCAGCCAATATAATAAATACACCAATAAATCCTAGTTCTTCAGAAACTATTGCCATTATAAAATCAGTGTGTGGTTCTGGCAGATAACCTGTTTTTTGTATGCTATTTCCAAATCCGTGACCAGTGATTCCTCCAGATCCAATGGCAATAAAAGAATTTACAAGCTGGTATCCATTTCCTTGCGCATCAACAAAGGGATTGAAAATCGTAGTAATACGTGTCTTTTGAACTTCTGACAAACTGTATTGAATCAAAAAATATAAAATAGGTAACCACAAAATAGAACCGATGGTAGTTCTTTTGATTAGTAGATTTATATTTATTCCTGAGCAAAGAAATATGCTAAAACCTATACCTAATATTAAAAGTGCTGATCCTAAATTTGGTTGTTTAAAGATAAGAAAAAAAATTGTAGCTAAAAAAAATAAAAGTTTTCCGCTACCACTCCAGCTATTTTTAGCTTGTTCTTGTCGTAATGCAAAAAAACGGGCTGTTACGAGTATTGTTCCTAATTTAAGAAATTCAGCAGGCTGTATTCCAAAAATCCATGATTGAGCATTATTTACCACTTTTCCTTTCCATAAAACCATAATTAATAAAAAAATCCCCCCAACCATAATACAGATTGAGACTATTCGGTTTTTCCATATTTCATATGGGAGTATAGCACAAACTATCAACCCTATTGTTCCTAAAAGTAGCTTTGTTAATTGAGAATCAACAAAGTGTCTACTGTTATAACCGTAATGCTGGACAGCAACAATGGAGCTCGCACTATACATCATGATAATACCTAAAGTACATGTTATGAATAGAGGGAGGAGCAATAGATAATCGAGTTTTAATATTTTTTTCATTTTAATATCCTCCTCGTATATTAATATTTAAGTCCTATTTCAGGATTAGATTTTCTCTGTAATAAGAGTCATGTAATAAATAAAATACTTGGACGTCTCAAGATATTTCTAGATAATGATCTTAGGATCATTTGGGACAATTGTTTTTCCTCCTGTGGACTTACCACATAACTTAGAATGTTTCTCAGTGAACGTGCGGGACTCCCTACTCGCAGGCTGAACAGCCTGACCTTCGAACCTAGATGTTAGTAGTCGATTTAGGACAAGCTCTCATACACGAGGTTGTTGGTCGGCGTACACACTAGAAGATAATCTCGAGACGTCCAAGAAAATGATTCTAAATAGAAGGGAGGTCTCTTACATGAGATTATTTGTTGGTTTAGATGTAAGTTCGTTTGATATAAAAACTTGTATTTTAAATGGCGAAGGGAAAAAGCTAGATTCCTTTTCGGTCAATAATGACTTACTAGGTGCCACAGTACTCAAAGAGCGAGTGTTACAGTGTATAGCCAACCAAGAAATTGAAAGTTTTAAAGTCGGCCTAGAATCCACATCTGTTTATAGTTTTCATCCATCTATGTTTCTTCATTATGATGAAGACTTACAACGCTTTGGGACAAAGGTATTTCTGATGAATCCAAAACAAATTGCAAATTTCAAGAAAAGCTATTCTGACATGGATAAAACAGATGAGATGGATGCCTTTGTCATCGCTACCTTTCAATTAATTTTCAGTATTTTACATACATTACTGGTTTGGTTTCTTGATGTCTTTTTTAGTAAATAGGCCTTTAATAACTAAAAATTCTTTTATTTTTCAGTTGACATACTACCGCAGGTCTGATTTAAAACAAAACATAATATTACATTTGCTAATGAATAGAATCTTGTTCTCACCAATTAGTAAATAGGACTTTTGTTTAGGAAGATTCTTCGCTTACACCCTGTTTTCTTACGCAAAAATCCCCCTAGTATGTAACTAGAGGGATTCAAAATGACATGACTAAATAAGGATTTTCTCCCCCTAGTAGAGCTTTGGCACTATACAACGTAAAGTAATGAAAATTCATTACTTAGCTATCTTAAGAAGAGCCTTAATCCGACAATTCCTGTTCTACCCATTGGCGTCTTTCGACATTTTTGGACAATAGCCTGTGTTTGTATAGGAGCCTCACCTAACAGGTTTAGCAATATAAATTTTATGTATTTGTTTCGTGTAGCAAGCATAAATATATTTTTTTTGCTTGTCAAGTAACCGTATTGTTAATTTCATATGTTTTATTGCTTTATAGTCCCTTGAGAAATAATGTGAGAAAATGTATGTAATTATTTCGTATAAATACATATTTTCGACTTGTAGTGTATAGTTTGATTAAGTAGTTTAATCATATAAATTTGATAAAAAGTTAAGAAGATTTTAATCATAAAAAAAGATTTTCTGAAAAATGTTCTTTTAAAGTAAAGAATAACTAATCATTCATATTCTGTTAAAAAGTTAAAAATTGATTATAAACAATAAGTTTCATATGGTTTATAACGTTTCTTCGAATTAAATCTATTTGAATTCTATGTTATTAAGTGAAGTTTTAAATTTGTAATAAAATATAATTTCACTTTCTATAAAAGATTTTTTTATGAATGGAATTGAAAGTCAGTTGACAAATATTAAATTCTGGTTTAAATTTTGAAGTAATTCAATAATCTTTGTTAGGTGAGGCTCCTGTATAGAGAAACGCTGCTGCCCAAAAATGTCGAGAGACGCCAATGGGTCAACAGGAACGGTCGGATTAAGGCCCTTCTTAATGTAGCTGGTTATAAAAACCTATGCTATACAGTGCTAAAACTCAACGAGGGAGTGGTGTATACGATTTGATAGAAAGGCACATCTGTGATTTTGACAGAGCTGTCTAAATAATCATTTATTTGTATTGTAAAAAACCTTTACTCCTTTTTGAGTAAAGGTTTTTCTGTTTAATTTTATTTATTTTTATCTTGTCTATATTCAAAAAGGAGATAATTCTAAATAATGAATTGATTGCCATGTAAGTATTAATGCTCTAATAAAAAATTTAAGACAGATAAAATAAAACAAAACCACTCATGAAACTCTAGAGTCTCCCTTAGCAATATGAGGGGGAGTTAACATGAAGAAATTATTAAATGAATTACTTGTAACCAAAAATAATTTGGGTGCAGAGAAAGTTTTACGTCTTCCGTCTTATGATGTTGCGCAAGAAGTAAAACGGTTTTCAATTGAAGATCAAGTTTATATTGCTAAATACGATTACTATATTAAAAAGCTCTAAAATGCTTCAATATATGAGTGTAGAAGAAAAATATAATATCTTAATTTACTTATCTGAAAATAAAGCTAAAAAGTTACTAAATTTACAACCGATTGATGAATTAGTAGATTTACTTCTAGTGGTTCATCTGGAAAAAAGTTAAATTAATGGCATATCTAGATAAAATTACAAAACATAACGTGAAAAAATTGATGACTTTCAAACCTGAAACGGCAGGAAGTCTTGTCACAAGTGATTTTGTTGCAGTTAGAGGAAATTGGTCAGTAAAAATGACATTGAAGTACATTAGGGAACATTCTGAAAATGTAGAATCAATATCTTATATTTATGTTCTTGATAGTCATAGTTATCTTAAAGGAATCGTTTCCATACATGAGTTATTACTGGCAGCAGATGAAGAGATATTATCTACTATCATGATTCGAGAGGTAATTTCAGTACAAGCTGAAGTTGACCAGCAATAGATTGTAAAAAAGCTACTGAATTATAATTTAGCAGCAATACCTGTGACAACAGCAAATAATGAAATGATTGGTATTACAACATTTGTTGACGGAACAGGATTAGTAATTTATTTTATGGTTGCAAAAACGCTATTGAATTTGTAAATATACACTGAAATAAAAGCGAAATGTAGAATAAGTATTTTGCCTTGATTGCTAAAATATAGTAGAGAATGCAGGAACGAGAAAATCAAACACTTATGTCTTTAGATAAATAATATTTTAATGGATTTATTGAATGTAATTAGTGCTGGAGGATAAAACTATGAAACATCTAAGAAAAATCTTCAAACGAATTTTGCTTCTATTGTCTATTTTCATGCTTATTGGCATAGGAATATTATTTGGTACTAGCTATGGCCGAGAGCTTCGTATAACAATCGCTGGGAGTATACTAACTTCTCAGCATCCACAATATGCGAAATATACATTCCTATCTCAAAAGGAACTAGATAAACTGCAAGATAGAATTAATCATCCCAAATGGTCAAACAGTGATGAGCATATTTATAAAAAAATAGCAGGAAAAAGATTAGAAGAATTAAAAAATCAGCCATTAGAAATTGATGTAGAAACAATTAAAAGTAATAAAGATAGTCGTTTTCTTTTCGAAGGAAAGTTAGTTACTATTAGCAATCCCTTCAATGTTAAACTTGTTAGCCATCAAGGAACACAGGGCGCTAACAGGGGAGAAAAAATTAGTGTAATGGCAAAACGTAATCATGCACTTGTTGCTGTGAATGCAAGTGGATTTGCTGATGAAACAGGAAGGAGTGGAGGAAATGTTGCAACTGGCATAGTAATAGAAAATGGGCAAGCTATTGATACAAATATAGATAAAAATACACCTACAATTATTACGGGGTTAACAAAGTTTGGGCAAATGATAACAGGAAATTATTCTACCCAACAACTTTTGGATAAACAAGTCGTTTCAGCAGCAGGATTTATGCCACAGTTAATTGTAAATGGAGAAAAAATGATCACAGTAGGAGACGGTGGTTGGGGTTCTGCTCCGCGAAGTATCATGGCCCAAAAAGAAGATGGTACAATTATGTTTCTAGTCATTGACGGTAGACAGACGCATAGTATAGGCGCTACGTTAAAAGAGTGTCAAGATATTCTATATGAAAAAGGAGCTATAAATGCAATGGCTATGGATGGAGGTTCTTCTGCTACGCTATATTTAGGGGGAAAGGTTATAAATTCACCTTCTACATTATCCCATGAAGATCGTTATTTACCGAATGCTTGGGTGGTAACAGCAAATCCCAAACAAAAAATAAGGATGACAATAAATGGGGGGAAAATAGATACCAAAACATCAGATGAAATTGATGCAAATATTTCAACTGATTTATGAATTTCTAAAAAAAAATGAAGGTTTAATTAAAGTTTAAAAACTAACATCCAAAGAGGGCCTTAAAATTAATACTTTTATCATTTAACATGTATTAATGAAATGCTTATAGAGTCACTCAATTATATGGAAAATCTCCAAAAAGTTAAGAGAAGTATAATTAATGTATACTGATTACATTCATATTCTATTATATGCTTTTAATCTATAGTATTTGCAACAGTTATATGAAATGGACAACCTGTAAAAATAATTATTGTGATCAGAGGAGTAAAGATTAATGCGCAGAGTGAAGTGGTGATCATACCTGAAGATATTTCATCAAACATCAAAGCAACACATTAGTTGTTTTGATAAATGGAGTGATAAAAGGGTGATAAAAAACATAAAAAATAGGTGTATCAAGCAAAGTGTTGATACACCTTAAAACTACATGGTTAAATAACATGCGCCGTTGTGTAGTATATCTTATTTATCTTTAATTATTTTAGGTTCAGTATTACATATTATAGGTCGTTTTTTCTATGATTTCCTAATTTTCCAACTTTCGTATTTTTATTCAATCATAATTACTATTTTAAAGATGTTAAAGAAACTGCAATACTAAACGTAAAAGGAACAATAAAAGGCATGACATTTTGATATGATTCCCTTATAGTAGATAGAAAAAAGAAAGCACATTAATCTGTTTACTAAGGAGGGGATTTTTCTATGGGGAAAATTAGAGTAACTTACGATATAGAATGTAAGAAAAAAGCAGTAGATTTGTACGTAAAAGAAGGAATGAGCTATAAAACTGTTGCGAAAGAATTAGGAATTCATCACTCAGTTGTAAGCCGCTGGGTGAAACACTTTGAAGCCGAAGGAATCAAAGGGCTAGAAGAAAAACGTGGGAAAGCGAACGGACCAGGTTTAGGTAGACCAAGGACTAAGCCAGAAGATCCAGAAGCCAAGATTAAACGATTAGAAGCGGAAAATGAAATGCTAAAAAAGCTCTTACAGATGTAAAAGGAGGAATGGAAACTGTACCCAAAACGAAAAAAACGGTTTCGTCAAATTGGACAGACCATAGCCGATTAACATGAGTAGCTTATGCTTACCTAGGCGATCCGTAATCCAGCCGGAAAACAATTTTAAAATACTTGCTGTACTTTCAGCTATTCCTTCAATGATACCGATTGATCCGACCTGTACGTGTAAACCACTAGTAAGATACAATGGCAAAATCGGAACATTCATATTACTTGATAGATCGGTTAATAAGCTTACAGAATCAAGTACAAGAATTACCGGATTCATTGCAAACAGCCCTTTTTTATTAGGAGCAACGGAAGAATTCATTTAATCACCTCTATTTTTTAACGGATTCCCCGAAAGAATTCTCCTTCCTCAAGCGTGCGAAGGGGGTAGCCCAACGGTAGGTGGGAGATGCATTTCGGTCTTTTGATAAACTAGCTATATGAAGCTCTTTGATAACTTGATATACGAGGTTGCAGGAAGAAAATAGAGTGCGAAAACCAAGCCATTCGGTTCCTGTGTAAAATACAACCGTACCAAAAGAGCGTCCAAGCGTTGGACATTTAGGGGTGGAACACCCCGAAGTAACGCTCAGGGAGGCGAAAGGTTGCTTTCGTCGTGGAACGGAGAAGCTCCCACTTCAAGCTTTGCTAAGTGGCGAGTAGTTCACTCTCGCTATTTTATTCGCTCATATAAGAAATAGGTAAAAGTAAGTCCACATCTGTTCCTTTTCCTTCTTCGCTTCGTATTTTAATTTCTCCCTTATGTTGTTTCATAATATTTTTTGCGATAGCTAGTCCTAATCCTGTTCCCCCTGTTTCTCGACTCCTCGCTTTGTCTACCCGGTAAAACCGTTCAAAAATATGTTCTATTTCTTCGTTAGGTATACTAATGCCATAATCTCTTACCCGTATAATCGCATAATCTTCCTTCTTCTCCAAAAAAACTTCAATTTTGTCAGAACTATATTTAATAGCGTTATCAAGTAAAATGATAATGACTTGTTTAATCTTCAGCTCATCCATTTTAACTATGATAGGAGCTTCACTGTCATGGAGTATAATATCTCTTCTATAAACATCTTTAAATTGCTGTAGAATGCGGTGACAGAGTGATACTAAATCAGATGATTTTAGTTCTAAAACAGTTTCTTTTTCTGATGCTGCTAAATCCAGTAACGCTTCCGTCATTCTTTGCATTCGAATTGATTCTGAATGAATGGCCTCAATCGCTTCTATTGTCATTTCCTCGTTTTGTATGCCGCGTCTTCTTACTAAGTTAGCATAACTCCTAATGACCGTAAGGGGCGTTTTTAGCTCGTGGGAGGCATCTGAAATAAATTGTTTTTGTTTTTCAGAGTTTTCTTGTAGCCTCTTAATCATACGATTAAAGGTTGTAGCCAACTTTTCAAGTTCATCTTTTGTTCGTTTATGAATAGTTATTGTTTTGGGAGTCCCACTTTTTTCAATATATTCCATCGTTTGAATCATATTGAAAATAGGTCGCATAATAACATTTGACAACCATCTCCCCCCAAGAAGCGATAATATAATGGCGATAGCGGAACCAGAAATAAGAATAGATAATAAAATGTCTTTTCTCGTTTCAAGACCTATTAATTGCTCACCTATCTCTAAGGTTCCCACAATATGATTATCCGAAGTAATGGGAACGCGAATGATTAAGATTTGCTCCTCTCGAATTTTGTATAGTTGTGAATCAAATTTTTTAGAGAATTTTGCTTCTATATTAGATAAATGTTTATCATCCGTGACTTGGCTGATCACATGAGAATCAGGGTTTATAACTCGAATAAAGGAATGCCCGACTAAATATGATTTTAATACTTCTTCTGTCAGTGTTGTTGTATTTTGTTTATGAAATTCTTGTATAATATCGTTCCCTTTTTTCAACAGCATTTGCTCTTCCGTATTTACAGTTATTTTCATAAAAGCAAAAAATACAAAAACGTTTATAATTAGTAATATACAAAGTAACCAGGCTGTCGTTAACAAATTAATTTTCGTTGTGATCTTCATCTTATTTCTCCTTTATGGAATACCCTATTCCCCGGATTGTATGAATTAATGGAGAAGAAAACTCCTCGTCTATCTTCTTTCTAAGATGACGAATATACACGTCGATTACGTTTGTTTCTCCTTCGTATTCATATCCCCAAACATGAGTAAGAATACCTTCACGTGTTACAACCTTGTTTTTATTAGTAAGTAAATATACTAATAAGTCATACTCTTTTGGAGTTAGTGAAATGAATTTCCCGTTCCTGGTTACTTCTCTCGTATCCATATTTATCGATAAATTAGCAATGGATAGAAAGTTTTCACGTTCATTTGATTGATCCCCAGTTGTAATCATGGTGTTCGAACGAAGATTTGAACGAACTCGAGCAAGTAATTCTTCCATTTCAAACGGTTTTGTAACATAATCATTTGCCCCTTGATCTAAACCCATGACTTTATCTAATGTTGTATTTCGAGCCGTTAAAAGGATTACTGGTACATAGATGCCAGCCTTTCTTAATCGTCGTAACACTTCTATACCGCTCAATTCTGGCAACATTACATCTAACAAGATCAAGTCTATATTTTCGTGTAAGGCTACTTCTAATCCTGATTTCCCATCATGTTTTACTAACACTTCATATCCTTCATACTCCAGTTCTAACTGTAGTACTCTTGCTATTTGCACTTCATCTTCTACAACTAAAATACGTTTGTTCATAATCTCCTCTTCTTTCTACATTCATGATCTGACATATTCCCCGTGAAAGTTTGCTGTGTACACTGAAATTTCATTTGCTTATTTACTGTAAGACGTAACATCTCAAACAACAAGAAATTCAAAAACATCCACACTCCACCATATACATATCCACCCACAATATCGCTTGGAAGTATATGAGAAAATCCGATGTTCGCAATTGCTATACATAGTAAAAACAAGATACCAAGAAGAGGGAGAACAAATTGTATATACTTATTCTTCAGGTGGCGTACTATTAGAAATAAGCAAGTGCCAAACACAATAATGGTAATTGTTGCTGTTTCATCTGGGAAAGCAGAAGAACGAGTTGCCGCCTCTTTTCCAATAAAATGAAAATAAGAAAGTGTGTGTACGACCGCATTATGGTACATATGCGCTCCAGATATGGAAATGGTAAGTAAACAGCCTTCAAGCCATCTATTCCTTCCTTTTCTCCAAATAGCTAAAATCGTAATAATAACGAGAACACTAAATGCGACAGATAACTGCAACGATAGGAATCTTCTTATACTATTTGTCCATCCTGCTTGAAGTATAGAATGAACAATATAGGTAATAACCTCATTAAACTGAGTAAATTCATTATATAAATAATCCTGTGCAAGTCCCAACATTAAGGTTATCATTCCTAATAAAACTAGTGTAAGGCTGATAAGGAACACTTCCGTTGCTCGAATGGTTCGAAAATAAGAAATAAGCCGATTAAGCAATAGTATGAGAAAGTTTTTGATTTGATCTTTGTAAAATTTGTAAACAAGTCCCCCCCCTATAACGATAGCAAGTATAAGGACAATATAGATGAGGTACCGACTGGCTAATTTATGAAAGTCTTCCCAGCGCGGTCCTAATAGTTTTCCGAGTGTAATAAAGCAAAATCCCCATAAACTCGCCCCTATATATGCTGAAACAAAAAAAGTTCGATACGGCATTTTTGAAATACCAGATACGTACCCTGTGAAGTGTCGAACTCCAGGAATAAAATAAGCAAATAACAACAATTTACTGCCAGACTGTTCCATCCAAGCGGCTGTTTTATTATATCTTTCAGGCCCCAGATGAACATACTTCCCGTACTTCTCGATGAGCTTATATCCACCTAATCTTCCAATCCAATATGTAACTGTAATTCCAATCCCGCCTGCTGCAATCGCTGTTAAAAGAGCTAAGCTGTAATTCATTTTCCCTTGAAATACGAAATAGCCCGCATAACTCATAAAGAACTCACCAGAAACAGGAATTGCAATAAGTTCAAGCACAATCACCGCAAATAAAATTAGATAGCTGTGCTGTTCAAATATCTGAATAAAATGTTCCATGTCTTTCCTCCGCGCTTGCTTCTTTTTTATTTTTAATCTTTTAAGTAACAAAAAAGCATTGTACTTGCTATTAATTATCATTTAATTCTTGTTTCTATTTTTAAACCACTATAGCACTTAACTAGTGGTTATTTTTCTTTTTTAATCTATTTTTAATGTAATTTTCATAGAATGTTCAGCTTCCCTAGATATACTTACTATGCACATTTTTGGTGAGCTTAAGCTTTTAACTTTCTACACGAGGCACCAAAATTTTATAAATTAAGGAACTGAACAATATGAACTATGAAATGTTTCAATGGATTAACGACCTAGCCGGCCGCTCCTCTTTTCTAGATAGGGGTATGATCTCCATCACGAATAGCGTCCCTTATATCGTAATCGCATTTATGTTATTTCTATGGTTTACTGCAGACAAAGAAAAAAAGGCAGAAAAACAATATACAGCTATATACGCTGTCTTCTCCTGTTTACTTGGATACGGTAAATCCAAAAGATGTTTCGTTTCAAGTTTTACTTGACCGAGAAAAAGAATTAAACAGCTCTCTTTTCGGATTAGTTCGAGAAGGATTACTTGGCTGCTTGTTTTCAATGATATGTGTGTTTTTCTTCTTCCGAAACGTACGATCAACATTGTTAATTGCGATTTCATTACCAATTTCATTGCTAGCGACAACAGCTTTCTTAAAATCAATGAGTATCACTTTAAACATTTTAACGGTTTCAGGTTTGATTGTAGCTATGGGGCGGATTGTTGATGATTCTATTGTTATTTTAGACAATATGTATCGTAAACGCGAAGAATCGAAGGATAAATCTATGCTTTCCATTCTTGCATCATCTGTTACAGAAATGATTCCTGCGATATTAGGTTCTACGTTAACGACAATTGCTGTTTATATTCCAATCGCCTTTGTTGGGGGCGTAATCAGTGCTTCGTATAGCGGATTTGCTTGGTCGGTTGTTATTGCACTTATCATTTCATTCTTTGTAGCGATTCTTGTCATCCCTGCACTGGCTTTTATGGGATGGAAAGGTGGAAATGGGGCAAAACAAACGGTCAAACTGGATTCTGTAATGAAACCTGTATTGCAATCAGCATTTAAATACAAAAAAGCGATGGTTATTGTTTCTATATTAGTCTTTTTAGGTGCCGGTATCTATTCTGCTTTTCTTCCAGTAAGTTTATTGCCTAGTGGAAAAATCGGACAAATTGCTATAAAAGCAGAATTACCTAAAGGAAGCACGTTAATTCAAGTAGACTCTGAAGTACAAAAAATTGAAAAAATGTTAAAGGAAAATCCAAAGGTCGATGCGTATTCATCTAATTTTGGTTCTACCATGACACCGCAAAGTGATGATGTGTTTGACCAAGGTGGGGGCTTTATAACATATCCAAATGTCGCAAATCTTTCTGTTGAATTGAAGAATGACAAAGATACAGATTCTGTCATTAAAGAATTGCAAAAACAACTTCTAACATTATCCCAAAATGTTACTTATACCGTAACAAGTCAGAACATTTCTGGTGATGATTCACAAATGCGGATTCTCTTTACTGGTTCAGATCAAGCAACATTGGATAAAGTAGCTCAAGAGGCAAGAACAGACTTATCAAAAATTGCAGACTTAAGTGTAGATGGAAAAGTGGATTTAACAAATGGTTTGCCTAAATACAAGATAACATTTGACCAAAAATCTATTCAGGATAAAGGTGTGAAGGTTGCTGATATTCAAACGGTTATTAATCGATACATGTCTCAATCAAAAGATGCATCCATTACGATTAATCATAAAACACTCCCTGTAGACCAATATTTAGATCAAATTGCATCAGAAGCAAATTCTACTATTACTTTAAATGCTTCTGTGAATGATGTTTTAGCATCTCTTGCTGCTGAAACTTTTAATGGAAATAATGGTGAAATGGTTCGTTTTGACCAAATAGCCAAGATTACAAAAGATCAGTCTCCTTCAACCATTAGCGAAAGAGATGGTCAACCATTCTCCCTTGTGACAGCACAGATCACATCAAATGATATTAGTAAAGTGTCAAGCCAAGCGGAGAAAGCTCTAAACGACATGAAGCTTCCAAAAGAAGTAACATACTCATTGGGAGGAATCTCTGAGCAAGTAAAACAAATGATTTTCGATATGTCAGTTGCCGTTGCATTTTCTATCCTTTTAGTATTACTCATTACTTCTTCTATTTTCAAGGGATGGAGAGCACCATTATCGGTACTTTTAAGCATTCCACTTGCTTTAAGTGGTGTAGTAATAGCACTAATTTTATTCCATGGAGAATGGAACTTAGCTGCATTAATTGGTGTTCTTATGCTTACAGGTATAGTGGTTACAAATGGAATTGTGTTAATTGATAAAATCGAACGAAATCGAAAAGAAGGAATGCCTATTAAAGAAGCTATTTTGAATGGTAGTCTTTCAAGGATTAGACCAATCTTAATGACAGCAGCAACAATCCTTACATTGTTACCACTTGCATTTTCTCATAATGCGGATACGGTGATTTCTCAAACATTAGGTATCGTGGTTATAGGAGGAATGATTACATCAACAATTAACAGTTTTATTATCATTCCAATTATTTATGAGTGGCTTCATAAGAAGTATACTCACAATAAAATAGACGTAATAAAGAATGCTGGGCATATATCCTAGAAGCATTATTAGTAAAACAAGCATTTAGCCGAGACTAAATGCTTGTTTATTTTCAGTAATGTTTTTCTATTTTCTTTGAACTTTTTGAGTATCAGTACAGCCTAGTTAGCATGTGTATATCTAATCATAACAAGGAGAATGTATTATGACTGATTTAAGAGAACAAATATTAAATATCTTAGAACAAGTTTGCGAAAATGCCATCGTAAAAGAAAATCTGGATGTTCTATCGTTTAAAGAGGGCATTTTTTTATTATTTGAAGAGGGTATTCTTGATTCGTTCAGTACGCTTTCATTACTAGTAGAAATTCAAGAACGATTAGGAATTAAAGTATCCATTTCCGACTTTGATTGTGATGAATGGGCTACCCCGAATTTAATCATTCAAAAATTAAAGGAAATACGGTGAAAAAACACTTTTCTAACTATAAATTATGATAAGTATTTTGTAAAAGATAAAGAATTCTACGAGAACAAGTAATTAAAAAAAGATATATTATACGGAAAGATCTTTAACTCAAAGAAACAAAGAAGTCTCAAAAATCTAGGTATTTGAATCAAATAAAATTCACCTCTAAATGTCATAAAAATAGCTTTAAATCTGTCTTAAAACTCATCTCTAAATCAAAATCTCAATTAGAATTAGTATCAATGAGTTTTGAGAATATCTTAACGTATAAAAATGTTAAAATGTGCGTGCTACCCCTATCAATCTTGATTTTTCAGTTGGTTAGTTTCTATAAGAACATAAAAACTTTACGTATAGAATCTTTGTTCAAGAAAAAAGTCTGAGGCTAAAATCAGACTTTAGCTCCATTACTCATTTAACATGTATATATTAATATAATCATTAATTCAAATATATATAAAGGAGTATTTACATGTTGAAGCGTATTGTTTTTATGAGTATAACGGGAGTTATATTTATGAGTTTGTTGACAGGTTGTAGCTACGTTGGAAAGTTCTTCACAGAAACTTATTATGTGAAAATTGAAGGTCAAGGAACCAAAGAAAGGGATGCATTCAAATACACCTTAAACGGGTTTAAAGAAAATGGAGAAGAGAAAACAATCCAGTTTATTACAAATGATGATAAGCCAATTAAAGAAGGAACATATCTAAAAATTACTGCCGATGAAGATAAAGGTGCTAATAAAAAAACACCTGATAAAATTTCATTAATTAATGGTTATGAAGAAGTTAAAAGTGAAGATGTACCAGAAAAAATAAAAGAGAAGTTAAAATTAATCTGGTACCTATGTC
>NUMR01000105.1:12980-21724 GCA_002578045.1 Bacillus cereus | reverse complement strand
GAGCCATTAGCTCAGTTGGTAGAGCATCTGACTTTTAATCAGAGGGTCGAAGGTTCGAGTCCTTCATGGCTCACCATTTTCGCGGAAGTAGTTCAGTGGTAGAATACAACCTTGCCAAGGTTGGGGTCGCGGGTTCGAATCCCGTCTTCCGCTTAATTATTAAGGGGCCTTGGCTTCAGCTGGGAGAGCGCCTGCCTTGCACGCAGGAGGTCAGCGTTTGATCCCGCTAGGCTCCATACGAATAAAAAAGCTTACATCATTTGATGTAAGCTTTTTTGTATGTAATTGTACTGATGAAGATTAAAATAAAAGGAAAAGGGTGTAAAGGGGAGAATCTAGATATGAAAGTGGTTATTGCGTCGGATTTATATAAAGAAAGTTTACGAGCAATAGAAGTATGTGAGGCGATTGAGAAAGGGTTTTTAAAAGATTTTCCTAAAGGAGACTATATTAAAGTACCGATTGGGGACGGAGGAGAGGGAACCGCCGAATTTCTTGTTGATGCGACTAATGGAAGGTGACCTACTACGTGTAACAGGAACGCTAGGCAAGCCCGTACAGGCTTTTTACGGCATATCTAATGATAAGGACAGTATTTATTGAAATGGCAGCAGCATCGGGGTTACAGCACGTTCCAATGGAAGAGAGAAATCCACTTATTACAACAACAAGAGGAACAGGAGAACTTATAGTACATGCGCTTAATAAAGGTGTTCAGCATATCATCTTAGGGCTTGGTGGAAGTGCAACGAATGATGGTGGAGCAAGTATGCTGTCATTTAGGGGTAAGGTTTATAAATAGAAAAGGTAAATAGAAAAGGTGAAGTAATAAATCCATCTGGGGGAACATTACATTCGATTACTTCTATCGATTTTTCTCGGCTGGATTCACGTTTAAATGACATTAGGAGAAGTTTATAAAGCAGCAAAAGATAATATTAAGGTGACAGCAAAGAATATTGCATTAGTGTGGAAATTTGCATCAGAAAAACGTTTCTAAATATAGAAACGTTTTTTATTATTTCATTAAGTGAATTTTATACATAGAATAACGAAAAAGTTTAGATTTCATCGTTGATATGAGTGAATAAATTGTATATCCATACAGAAAAATGTTGAGTTGAGTCAGACTATATAAAAGATTTAAAATATTTAGTGAAGGCATAAAAGGGGGATACTATCTATGAAAAAAGAAATCTCAGTTATTGGAGTTCCAATGGATTTAGGACAGATGCGTCGTGGGGTTGATATGGGACCGAGCGCCATCCGTTATGCAGGGGTAATTGAAAGAATTGAAGAAATTGGATATGACGTTAAAGATATGGGAGATATATGTATAGAGAGAGAAAAAGAAGTAGATGAAAATACAAAATTAAGAAACCTTACACAAGTTGCGACTGTATGCAATGAATTGGCAAGTAAGGTGGATCATATTATAGAAGAAGGTCGTTTTCCACTTGTATTAGGTGGCGACCATAGTATTGCTATTGGTACACTAGCTGGTGTGGCGAAACATTATAAAAACTTAGGTGTTATTTGGTATGATGCACATGGTGATTTAAATACGGAGGAAACTTCACCATCTGGAAATATTCACGGAATGTCACTTGCAGCAAGTTTAGGTTATGGACATTCTTCACTTGTAGACTTATACGGGGCATACCCAAAGGTGAAAAAAGAGAACGTTGTAATTATCGGTGCACGTGCATTAGATGAAGGAGAAAAGGACTTTATTCGTAATGAGAGTATTAAAGTATTCTCAATGCATGAAATTGATCGTATGGGTATGACCGCTGTTATGGAAGAAACAATTGCGTATTTATCTCATACTGATGGTGTTCACTTATCATTAGATTTAGACGGTCTTGATCCTCATGATGCACCAGGAGTGGGAACACCTGTAATTGGTGGGCTATCTTATCGTGAAAGTCATTTAGCGATGGAAATGTTAGCGGAAGCTAATATTGTTACATCAGCTGAGTTTGTTGAAGTAAATACAATATTAGATGAGAGAAATAGAACGGCAACAACAGCGGTCGCTTTAATGGGTTCTTTATTCGGTGAAAAACTAAAATAAAGTGAAACTTTAATCAGTGGGGGTTTTCTTCATCTCCCGCTGATTATTAGCTCTCACCAATCGGGCTTTTACGGGCAGTTGATCCCCCACCTAACTTCTTTGTTTTCGCTGAATTTTGAGGTAGGGATATTACTGCCCGCAAATAACGGGATAAATGTAAGAAAAGCAACTGAGAAGTTGCTTTTTTTATTTGAAAAAAGGCGTATAATAATGATTTATATTATACTGTACGATAAGAATGTTTGACATTATACTAATTTAAGCTATAGGGGGGGTTTGTAATTGTTGTTTGTTTCATGTATGGTATAATTAACTAGTTGTTGGAAATACATACAGATAGAGCATAAAACAATATTTCAATATATGGATAGAATTGCTCGTAAGTAGGAGGAAGGATTAGCATGCCTTTTGAAGATACGACCATTTTGAAATATCTTAGTACGGCATTAGATATTGCCGTTGTATGGTTTATTATATATAAGCTAATTCTTATAATCCGAGGGACGAAAGCTGTTCAACTTTTAAAGGGGATTACAGTTATTATTGTCGTTCGGATGATCAGTATTTTCCTTGAATTGCATACGCTATTCTGGCTAACTGAACAAGTATTAACGTGGGGATTTTTAGCCGTTATTATTATTTTCCAGCCCGAATTACGAAGAGCGCTTGAGCAGCTAGGACGCGGAAGTTTATTTTCGCGTGCGGGGACTCATGAGGAAAATGAACCTGAAATTGTTGCAACAGCGATAGCAAAAGCAACGGAATATATGGGGAAACGTAGGATTGGCGCGTTAATTACTTTGTCAAAAGAGACCGGTATGGGGGATTACGTGGAAACGGGAATTCCGTTAAATGCAAATGTATCATCGGAATTACTCATTAATATTTTTATTCCAAATACGCCTCTGCATGACGGAGCAGTAATTATGCAAGGAAGTACGATTAAAGCAGCAGCATGTTATCTTCCATTATCAGAAAGTCCTTTTATTTCTAAGGAGTTAGGAACTAGGCATCGCGCTGCAATGGGAGTTAGTGAAGTCACTGATAGTATTACAGTAGTTGTGTCGGAAGAAACGGGCCAAATTTCTTTAGCGAAAAATGGTAAGTTGCATCGTGATTTGAAGACAGAACAGCTGAAGGATATGTTATTAGCAGAGTTTAGTAGAAACGAAAAAACGACTTCTTCGTCTTTATGGAATTGGAGGAGAAAGCGTCATGGATAAGTTAATGGAGAATCATTGGTTTTTAAAAGGAATCTCATTACTATTGGCGTGTATGCTTTTTATGTCAGCAACTTTAACCGAGAAAAATACGACAGCGAGTGTATTACCTTTCGTAAATGAAGCGAAAGAAACATTAACTGATTATCAAATTAATCTTAAATATGATGAAGAAAAATATATTGTGAGCGGTATTCCACTAGGTGGAGTTAAGGTGAAATTAGAAGGGCCAAAAGCAGCTGTTGCTGCAACAAAAGCAAAAAGACAATTTGATATACCAGTTGATTTGCGTGGCCGTCCAGAAGGAACTTATGAAGTTTCTTTAAAAGCGAATGGTCTTCCAGATGATGTGAAAGGAACCGTTCAACCATCAACAATTAAAATCACTCTTCATGAAAAAGCGAAAAAATATGTTCCTGTAGACTTGAAGTTATCAAATGAGGATCAGATGCCAGCAGGTGTTACTCTTGAGAAATCAAGTATTAAGCCGGATACGGTTGAAGTAGTTGGGACAAAAGAAGAAATAGAAAGTATTTCATCTGCTAAGGCATATATCGATTTGAATGGTGTTAATAAAACTGTTACAAAAACAGCAGAAGTTACATTGTACAATAAAGAAGGAAAACGTTTAAATGTAAAAACAAATCCCTCTAAAATTAGTGTAACGTTGAATGTAGCAACACAAGCTACAGGAAATAACATCGAAAAAACCGTTCCTGTAACATATACAAAAAAAGGAAGTTTGCCGGAAGGATTGGCTGTTACCAACATCAGTATTGAGCCGAGAGAAGTAACGATAGCAGGTCCAAAGGATATCTTGGATAATATACAATCTATAGAGGGGGTCGAAGTAGATCTTAGTCAATTGACAGAGTCTACAACATTCGATACCTCTGTTTTATTGCCAAAGGGTATAACAAGTGCAAAGCCAAATCAAGTGAAGGTTTCCGTAGGTGTACAAAAAGTAAAACAAATGAAAACAAGAACGATTGACGGCATCCCTATTCAGAAAAATGGAATTCCAAACGATGTTACTGCCCAGTTACTTTCGCCGCAAGATGGGAAAATAAGCGTTACTATTTCAGGAGAAGCAAGTGTAGTAGATGCAATAAAAGCTGCACAAATAACGGCGGTAATTAATTTACAAAATGTATCTTTGGGGACGAAAGATATTTCTATTCAAGTGAGCGGTCCTAGTAATATTTCAATAGAGCCGAAACAAACAAGTGCTAAAGTTTCGGTTGTAAAGAAAGAAATACAGGGTAATGGTCAACAACCAGATTCAAATAACAATCAAACTGAAAACCCAAAAAATCCTGAATCTGATTCAGAAAAGGACCAGGAAAAAAATAAAGATAAAGAAACTAGCCAAGGACCAACAGTAGATAATCAAAAAGAGAAAGAAAAAGGAGCGAATCATAATGGGTAAATATTTTGGTACAGATGGAGTACGTGGGGTGGCGAATCAGGAGTTAACACCTGAATTAGCGTTCAAAATTGGACGTTTTGGTGGTTATGTATTAACAAAAGATACAGATCGTCCAAAAGTAATTATCGGTCGTGATACACGTGTATCTGGTCATATGTTAGAAGGAGCTTTAGTAGCAGGTCTATTATCAACTGGGGCAGAAGTAATGCGCCTTGGTGTTATTTCTACACCAGGTGTTGCTTATTTAACAAAAGCGTTAGGAGCACAAGCAGGTGTTATGATTTCTGCATCTCATAATCCAGTACAAGATAACGGAATTAAGTTCTTCGGTTCAGATGGTTTTAAATTAACAGATGAGCAAGAAGCAGAAATCGAAGCTTTATTAGACAAAGAAGTTGATGAGCTACCACGTCCAACAGGTACTAACCTTGGACAAGTGAGCGATTATTTTGAAGGCGGACAAAAATATTTACAATATATTAAACAAACTGTAGAGGAAGATTTCTCTGGTTTACATATCGCTTTAGATTGTGCACATGGTGCTACGTCTTCATTAGCTCCATACTTATTTGCAGATTTAGAAGCTGATATTTCAACAATGGGAACCTCACCGAACGGTATGAACATTAACGATGGAGTAGGTTCTACACATCCAGAAGGTTTAGCTGAATTAGTGAAAGAAAAAGGTGCTGACATTGGTCTTGCTTTTGATGGTGATGGTGACCGTTTAATCGCTGTAGATGAAAAAGGAAACATCGTTGATGGCGATCAAATTATGTTTATTTGTGCGAAGTATATGAAAGAAACTGGCCAACTAAAGCACAATACAGTTGTTTCAACGGTTATGAGTAACTTAGGTTTCTACAAAGCACTTGAAGCAAATGGTATTACAAGTGATAAAACAGCAGTTGGTGATCGCTACGTAATAGAAGAGATGAAACGCGGTAGTTACAACTTAGGCGGAGAGCAATCAGGTCATATTATCTTACTTGATTACATTACAACTGGTGATGGAATGTTAAGTGCACTTCAACTTGTAAACATCATGAAAATGACGAAAAAGCCATTATCTGAGCTTGCAGGTGAGATGACCAAATTCCCGCAATTACTAGTAAACGTTCGTGTAACAGATAAAAAATTAGCATTAGAAAATGAAAAAATTAAAGAAATTATTTGTGCTGTAGAGGAAGAAATGAATGGAGACGGTCGTATTCTTGTTCGCCCATCTGGAACAGAGCCACTTATTCGTGTAATGGCAGAAGCACCAACACAAGAAGTTTGTGACGCTTATGTACACCGTATTGTAGAAGTTGTGAAAGCTGAAGTAGGCGCTGAATAATTTGCGAAATTTATCCCGCTATTTGCGGGCAGTAAGACTCTCACCTCAAAATTCGGCGAATGCGAGGAAGTTATGTGGGGGATAGCTGCCCGAAAAAGCCCGATTNNGGGGATGGACAAAACCCCTACTGATTAAAGTTTCACTTTATTTTAAAAGGGGCACAATAAGTGCTCCTTTTTCATATATTTTATAGACAATGAAAAAATTTTCATTGACGGTTTATATTGTTTGTTATAAGATGGTCTTGTTCTTTTTCTCAAAGTAAATATTGCAAATTATAAAAGCGCCAGAACTATAAATAGTGTAGTTGACGAGGTGGAGTTTTATCGAAATTTCGGCGGATGACTCCCGGTTGTTCATCACAACCGCAAGCTTTTACTTAAATCATTAAGGTGACTTAGTGGACAAAGGTGAAAGTGTGGTGAGAGAAAAGGAACGGATGAAAACTAGCTGTATAAGTATATACGACTTAAACCAGAATCGAGAGGAAGGTGAAAGCCGTTACAAGCTTACAGGGCTAGCAATATGTAATCCGTTTTTTAGTATAAATAAAAATGGTATCGGACTATGTCGTTACATGTTCGCAGAGCAGTGTAAGCATTTGTAACGGCGACTAAACATGTGTGGAATCGTAGGATTTATTGGACAACAAGATGCAAAGGAAATTTTATTAAAAGGTTTAGAAAAGCTAGAATATCGTGGATATGATTCAGCAGGTATTGCAGTACAAGCAGAGAACGGTGTTGTTGTATATAAAGAAAAAGGCCGTATTGCAAAACTTCGTGAAATCGTAGACGAGAATGTAGCAGTAAGTGTAGGAATCGGTCATACGCGCTGGGCTACACATGGTGTTCCAAGCAAAGTAAACGCACATCCGCATCAAAGTACATCAAAACGTTTTACACTCGTTCATAACGGTGTAATTGAAAACTATGAATTAGTGAAAAAGGAATATTTACAAGATGTAACGTTCGTAAGTGAAACAGATACAGAAGTTATCGTACAGCTTATAGAACAACAAGTGAGCACAGGATTAAGTGTAGAAGAAGCGTTCCGTAATACGCTGTCTCGTTTACATGGTTCTTATGCAATCGGATTACTTGATGCTGAAAATCCAAACATGATTTATGTTGCTAAAAACAAAAGCCCGCTATTAGTAGGTGTTGGTGACAACTTTAATGTTGTGGCGAGCGACGCTATGGCGATGTTACAAGTTACAGATCAATTTATCGAGTTAATGGATAAAGAAATCGTAATCGTAACGAAGGAAAGTATTACAATTAAAAACTTACAAGGTGAAACGATTGAACGTGTACCGTTTACAGCGGAATTAGATGCAAGTGATATTGAAAAAGGAACGTATCCTCATTTCATGCTAAAAGAAATTGATGAGCAACCACTTGTAATCCGTAATATTATTCAAAAGTATCAAGATGAAAATGGCGAGATTGAATTAGATCAAGATATCCGTAATGCGATTTTAGATAGTGATCGTATTTATATCATTGCATGCGGAACGAGTTATCATGCAGGTCTTGTTGGAAAGCAATTTATTGAGAAATTCGCGAAATTACCAGTTGAAGTACACGTAGCAAGTGAATTCTCTTATAACATGCCATTATTAACAGAAAAACCATTCTTCATTTACATTTCGCAAAGTGGTGAAACAGCAGATAGCCGTGCAGTACTTGTACAAACAAATAAAATGGGTCATAAAGCATTAACAATTACAAATGTACCTGGTTCTACACTTTCTCGTGAAGCAGATTATACACTTTCGTTATACGCGGGACCAGAAATTGCAGTTGCATCAACGAAAGCTTACACAGCACAGCTTGCAGTACTTTTAATTTTAGCAGCGGATATTGCTAAAGCGAAAGGTGAAGTTCTTGATTTCGATTTAACACACGAACTAGGACTTGTAGCAAATGCAATGGTAGAACTTTGTGATCAAAAAGAAGAAATGGACGCATTAGCAAAACAATTTTTAGCAACAACGCGTAACTGCTTCTTCATTGGACGTAGCGTAGACTTCTACGTAGGATTAGAAGGTGCATTAAAACTAAAAGAAATTTCTTACATCCAAGCAGAAGGATTTGCTGGAGGAGAATTAAAACACGGTACAATCGCCTTAATCGAAAATGGTACACCAGTTATCGCCCTTGCTACACAAGAGCATGTCAACCTTGGAATTCGCGGTAACGTGAAGGAAGTAGTAGCGCGTGGAGCTAACCCATGTATCATCTCAATGAAAGGCTTAGAAATGGAAGGAGACAGCTTCGTATTACCAGCTGTACACGAAGCGCTAGCACCGCTAGTAGCTGTTATTCCATTACAACTTATCTCATACTACGCAGCACTTCACCGCGAGTGTGACGTTGATAAGCCACGTAACTTAGCTAAATCTGTTACGGTTGAGTAGGAGATTGGTAGAGTAACTAGTTAATGTTCCATTAAAAAAATGTTTTAGACTATAGAAAAAAGTATTAGACTGTTAAAAAATAGTTGTAGACTATTAAAAAAAAGTATTAGACTCGATTTGGTTGTCAATAATGGTATCTAAAGTAGTAGGTACTATGGATTAAAGGCAACAAATTTATAATATGAACAAAAAGGTTACCTATTGCATAAATGAACTGTACCCCGAATCGTGGACACTAAAAAAGTCCATGATTCGGG
>NUMR01000105.1:0-12966 GCA_002578045.1 Bacillus cereus | reverse complement strand
AATGAAATACAAATGAAACAGAATTGGGTTGCCTAAACTATCAACTATTGTATGGATTTTAGTAGTTTTTCCACCGCGACTCACGCCAATATGCTGATGAAATTCATGATTTATTGCCCTTTTTTTGCACCAGCACTGTGCTGATGCGCTTTGATACTAGTGGAATCTATGCTGAGATTTTCAAAATCTGGCTCGGTATTTAATTCTTAAAAAATAGTCAGTAAGATACCTTCATCTCTCCATTTGCAGAAGCGGGCATAAACGATTTTCCATAAACCGTAATGCTCCGGCAAATCACGCCAAGGTGCACCGCTTCTGTCTATCCACAAAAGGCATTGAACATTTCACGATTACTTCTTTTTGAAGGACGACCAGTGGCGTAAGGTGGAAACATGTCTTTGATTTGTTCCCATTGTTCATTTGTAAGTTCGTAGCGGCGTGGAGTCATTAAAAATACCTCTCTTTGGATTAATTGAGATAATTCTATTATAGAAATAGTTTTTAGACACACCCTAGATAATCAAGAAAAAAATAAAAAGTAGTCTAGATTTCTCTAGTTTTAGAGGATCTATTTTATATATACCAAATATTCTGTTTCTTTTTTATCAAATGAAAAGGCAAGGATAAAGCAACACTTAATCGGAATTTTCTGATATCATACCTTTAAGATTGATAATATAAAAAATTATAGGAAAAGGGGGATAATATGAACGTATCATTGAGAGAAAACGAAAAAGTTACAAAACTACTAAATGACTGGTATCGTGCTATGCTACAGCAACAAGTTTTGAAGGCAACTAATTTAAAACGAGAAATCGACGAACAAATTAACATTTTGAAAGAAGAAGAGAACATAGAACAACAAGACCAAAATTTATTGCTATACTATTCTCTATTAGATTTTAGGTATAAAGTGCTGACTGATGGTTTAAACATTACAAAAAGCAGCTTTGATGTTGTCGAAACACATAACGCACCCTCTCACAACTTTCTCGCTTATTACTACAGCTTTTTTAAGGCAATACATGCTACTTTAACGACTAACTATAACGAAGCTAGTGAATATTATGAGAAGGCGGAAAAACTGCTGAAGCATGTACCTGATGAATTAGAACATGCTGAATTTTACTATCGTATTTCATCGTTTTATAACTACACTTATCAGCCGCTTAAAGTTATTAACTACACAAATAAAGCATTAGCTATCTTCAATCGACATATGGGATATGAAACTAACGTTGCATTATGTAAAAACCTTTTGGGTGGCGTCTGTATTCACCTTAAACAATACGAACAGGCTGAAGAATATTTCTCATCAGCTATTGATATTCTACAAGAACAGAGCAAAAAAACATTAATTTTACGCGTTCGTAACAACATCGGCTGGTTATATGCAAGCCAAAATCTTTCTACATTAGCTATTCGTCATTTATCAGAAGTTGTCGAGAATCTACCGAACCACTACAAAGCTATTTTGTTGTTAGGTTGTGAATATTTCAAGTTAGGAGAAACAGAAAAAGCCGCTGAACTGGCTGAACAAGGTACGAATATTTGTAACGAACTAGATGATGAAGTATACAACCATCACTTTGCTATCCTACGAGAAATGAACCATAATATTTCGACCGAAAAAATTGAAAAAGTAGTTCTTGAAGGAATCGCATATTTTGATAAAGAACAATTATATGAATATACACAAGAATACGCAGAAAAATTAGCACTTCGCTTTTATGAAGAAGAAAATCACTTAAAAGCAAGTAAATACTTTCATCTATACCACCAAGCAAAACAAAAAACATTTGAAAAAGGGGTGTTAAAATAATGAAGAAACTGGGATTAATTGTGTTAGGGTTAAGTTGTGTCGGAGTTTTATCGTTTGGAGTAAGTAATGATTCATCGCAATTATATGCTTATGGGGATTATCCAGTACCACAAAGACCTGATTTAGCGTATAGTGATGGGAATACGGGTGGTATAAGTAAATTAGAAGCACACGGGAATCATGGCGGGGCACCCACTTATGACCACGGTCGACCACCTGCACCAGCATATGAATATGGTGATATTCATATGGATCATGGCGAACATATTTAATTACCTAAAAAGAGGGTGCTCACACTGGTCATCTCCCTGTCAAGTAGACAGTAATAAAGAGAGTATTATGCCACGGCCTTTTCCCGATATTCTATCGGGGAAAGGCCGTGAAGTTTTTCTTGGAACCGTTCTGTATTATAGAATTGAATGTATCTCTGAATTGCTTGATAAGCCATTTCATATGTTTTTGGACGCACTAAATACAACTTCTCTGTTTTTAAATGTGAGAAGAATGATTCGATACACGCATTATCAAAACAGTTTCCACGTCTAGAATGACTGCCGACAAATCCTAATCTCTCTAACTGCTTCGCGTAAGATTTTGATGTATATTGAAACCCTTGGTCTGAATGTAAAAGGGGCTTATTGGTTAAGGACCTTCCTTCTAATTGTTGTAATGTAGTTAAAACCAAATCTAGATCGTTTCTTCGAGATAGCTTCCAGGCAACAATTTCATTGTTATATAGGTCTAACACAGCTGACAAATAGGCAAACTGATCTCCAACCCGTACATAAGTAATATCCGTTACGTATTTTTGATTTTGTTTTTCCGTTTGAAACTCTCGGTTTAAATGATTTTTGAATATCACAGATGTTTTCCTTCCATATTAACTCCTCCGTAAAATGTATTCTCGAGATCTCTAAACCAATATATTACATTTATTCTATTATTTGTGGGCGATAAGGCTCCCACCTCAAAATTCGGCGAATGCGAGGAAGTTAGGTGGAAGATAACTACCCGTAAAAGCCCGATTGGTGCAGGCTCATAATCAGTGGGGGATGGACAAAACCCCCACTGATTAAAGTTTCACTTTATTTTTAAAGTGAGATTATTAAAATAATTTATAAATTATATATATTAATATTTTGGAATAATAGGTATATGAATGGTTATTTAATTTACCTAAAAATGATAACTATTGTATTTTTGAAGGTGTAGAAATAACTTTTATTTAGGGGGATTATAATTTGGAAAAGGTTTTAGAAGTTGTAAATGTAACAAAATGTTACAAGAATAAAAAAGTTATTAAAAATGTTTCTTTTAAAATTGAAAAGGGTGAAATAATAGGTTTAATAGGTCCTAATGGAGCTGGAAAGACCACCTTAATGAAAATTATTATGAATTTAATAAATAACTATGAGGGGCAAATAATACTTCAAGATGTAAAACGTAGAAAAAAGAGAATTGGTTGTATAATTGAAAATCTTCCTTTTTATATTGTTACTAGTGAGTTTAGCTCCCTTAACTACTCAATAAATTCAGTAATTTATATTATGATTTTTAGTATAATTACATATATAATCGGATTATCAATTTATAAAAAAAGAGACTTAATTTAACTGGTTCTGGTGCAAAGATTATAACTTATTAGTAAGAGGTAAATAGATTCTTAATTGAATCTCAGACTTTCGACACTCTCCCATACCCATTAAATTAAGATTTTAAGTAGTTTTTCATTACCTTTTAGGTCCGAAACGTCCCCCGAAAAATGTATGTTAAGGGAATGATTAACTATTTGTAACTCTTCATCTTTTTTTGTTTTTAATAATATATGGTAATTCACTAATCCTTCTATATGTTATGATAAATGAACGAAGTGAGTAACATCTTGTTTATAAAGGTTAGAAAAGACAGGTGAGGTGTTTGAATAAACGACAACAGGAAATTTTATATGTTTTATTATCTGAATCTGAGGAGCATGTATTGGTGCAACATCTTGCAGATCAGGTAGGGTGTTCGGAAAAGACAATCCGAAATGATTTTAAGGTGATAGAGGCGTATCTTGATAAGTATTCGAGTGCGACTTTGGTTAGGAAGCCAGGGTTAGGGGTTTATTTAAAAAGTGATGAGTATGAAAAGGCAGATTTGTTTAATAAATTATATACTGCAATAAATCCTTTAAGTTATGAATCAGAAGAGGAGAGGGTTTTACAAATTGCTTATAGTTTGTTAATGAATGTAAAGCCAGTTACATTACAAGATATTGCCTCAAACTTTTTTGTAAACCGGGCGACGATAAGGAGGGATTTATATAAGATTGAGAAATGGTTGGAACGTGTGGGGCTAGCTTTAGTTTCAAAACAGAGAGTGGGGTTGATTGTAGAGGGGGACGAAAAGAATAAAAGAACGGCATTGGCTAGATTATCAGATTTAATTCATAATCAAGAATTTACAAATCAATTTATCAAAAAGAAGTTTTTATATCATGAAATTGAATTTGTTATGAATGAATTAAAAGCGCTACAAAAAAGGCATTCTATATTCTTTACAGATGATACTTTAGAAGGTTTACTTTTACACACTCTCCTTATGGTTCGAAGGATGAAGTTAAAACAACCTATTTCTATTTCTAAAGAGGAGTTGAAAATTGTCCAAGGTATAAAGGAGTATGAATGGACGCTGGAGTTTTTAAAAAAGTTGGAATTTATTTTTTCTGTTCATTTTGCGGAGGAAGAGATAGCGTATTTAACTGTGCATATTTTAGGAGGAAAATTCCGTTATCAGGACAAAGTATGGGAAGGGGATAAATTTATTGAAGACAATCCGGTTCTTTCAGAAATTGTATTGTACATAATGGACCGTATGTCTCAATTAAATGAAACCGGGTTTGGAAATGACCAAGTTTTGCTAGAAGGATTAAAGGTTCATTTGTATACTACGTTAAATCGTTTGAATTACAAACTTGCTGTATCTAATCCAATGCTTCATGATATTAAGAGGATGTATCCATACATGTTTGATATGCTCATTCATGTAATCGAGGAGGTCAATCAATTGTTTTCTCTTCATATTCCTGAAGAAGAAGCTGCATACCTTACCTTACATTTTCAAGCATCTATTGAACTCTCGAATGATAATGGTATATCTAAAAATGTGATTATTGTATGTCATATGGGAATTGGAATGTCCCGGTTGTTAAGAACGAAGATTGAAAGGAAATTTCGACGTGTTAAAGTGATGGACTGTATCGCAAAGGCTGATTTAGAAGAGTATTTAGCAAAAAATCAAGGTGTAGAACTTATCATTTCTACTGTTGCACTTTCCGAGTTGAAAATCCCTCATATTATTGTATCTCCGTTATTAGACCGGGTAGAAGAGAAGAAGTTAGAGGATTTCATGAAACAATTAGATGACTTAGATATTCAGGGACAAAGTGAATTTGTGATGTTACAGTATACAACGCCTTTTTTAATATTTTTACAAGAGGAATCATGCCATCGTTATGAACTTATTGAAAAATTAGCAAAGACTTTATGTAACAAAGGGTATGTGACCAATGAATACGCTGAAAGTGCAATTACACGTGAAAAAATGTCAGCTACAACGATAGGGGCGGGAATTGCAATTCCTCATGGTCATCCGAAGTTTATTAAACAATCAGTAATTGGAATCGCTACATTAAAAGAACCTATAAATTGGGGAACAGAGAGGGTATCACTTGTATTTATGCTAGCTGTGAAGAGCGATGGGAAAGAAGCAATGAGACAACTGTTTCGTGAGTTATCTTTCATAAGTCAACAACCATCTTTTGTTCAAAAACTTACGAAAGAAACGAATGTAATAAGGTTTTTATCATATTTACGTCATGAATGAGGTAAGGCTCGGTGAAGCCTTACCTTTTTCTTTTTATTTGATACGGTAAAAGGACGATTTTTCCGGAAGTTACGGTAAAAAAATTTTTTTTATTTGTTTAATATTGATATATATTGGTTGTAGGCGCTTACATTTAGGTTTGAGGAGGATTGAAATGAAGTTATTAGCGGTTACTTCGTGTCCAAATGGGATTGCCCATACATATATGGCGGCGGAAAATTTACAAAGCGCAGCGGATAAACTGGGAGTTCAAATGAAGATTGAAACTCAAGGTGGTATAGGGGTAGAAAATGAACTTACCGAACAAGATATCCGTGAAGCGGACGGTATTATTATAGCTGCAGATAGAGCAATAAATAAAGATAGATTCGTAGGAAAGAAACTGCTGGTTGTTGGGGTTCAAGATGGCATTCGTAATCCAGGAGGATTAATTCAAAAAGTGACAAGTGGTGACGTCCCTATTTATCAATCACAATCAAAAGGAATAGAAAGTAATCAAGCAGGGAAACAAAATCCAATATATCGTCATTTAATGAATGGTGTATCCTTTATGGTTCCATTCATTGTAGTTGGAGGATTATTAATTGCGATTGCATTAACGATCGGTGGTGAAAAGACACCTGGTGGTTTAGTGATTCCGGAAGGTTCTTTCTGGAAAACGATTGAACAAATTGGTGGTGCTTCATTTTCGTTCATGGTTCCAATTCTAGCTGGATATATTGCGTATAGTATAGCTGATAAACCCGGACTTGTTCCAGGTATGATTGGTGGATATATTGCAGCAACAGGAAGTTTTTATGGAAGTGCGAGTGGCGCAGGTTTTCTTGGTGGAATTATCGCTGGTTTTTTAGCGGGTTATGTAGCATTAGGGATTAAGAAATTGAAAGTTCCGAAAGTAATTCAACCAATTATGCCAATTATTATTATTCCAGTGTTTGCTTCACTTATTGTCGGTTTAGTATTTGTATTTATAATTGGTGCTCCTGTAGCACAAGTTTTTGAGTCATTAACAGCTTGGTTAGCAGGTATGCAAGGATCAAGTTCCATTCTTCTAGCTTTAATTTTAGGGGCTATGATTTCATTTGATATGGGTGGTCCAGTAAATAAGGTAGCATTTCTATTCGGTTCAGCAATGATTGGAGAAGGAAACTACGAAATTATGGGTCCAATTGCTGCGGCAATTTGTATTCCACCAATCGGAATGGGACTTGCAACATTTATAGGGAAGAAAAAGTTCCAAGAGTCAGAAAGAGAAATGGGGAAAGCATCATTCACAATGGGGTTATTTGGTATTACTGAAGGGGCTATCCCATTTGCGGCGCAAGATCCACTTCGTGTTATTCCAAGTATTATGGCTGGTTCTATGGTAGGTGCGGTTATTGCGATGATTGGCCATGTTGGAGATAGAGTAGCTCATGGTGGCCCAATCGTTGCGGTGTTAGGAGCAGTAGATAATGTATTTATGTTCTTTATCGCTGTTATTGTTGGCTCTATTGTAACTGCTATTGTTGTAAATATGTTAAAGAAAGATATTTCAAAAGTAGATGTACCAGAAGTAGAAGAGATGAAAGAAGTTTCAGCAACAAAAGAAGTACCAGAGGTTCAGAAGCAAGAAGAAGGAAGTAAGGCGGAGAAAGTAGAAATTAAAAAGTTAACGGATATAACAAGTTTAGAACTTATTGATATTGATTTAACAGGGGAAACACGCGATGAGATTATTGGTGAAATGATTCAGAAACTAAGTCTTGCAGGTGCTCTGCACTCAGATTCTGAGTTTAAACAAGCTATTATGAACCGTGAGCAAGAGAGTACAACAGGTATTGGTATGAATATCGCAATCCCTCATGGAAAATCAGATGCTGTTAAGAAACCAAGTGTCGTATTTGGAATTAAACAATCAGGTGTAGATTGGAAGAGCCTTGATGGAACAGAAGCAAAATTGATATTTATGATTGCTGTACCAAAAGAGGGCGAAGGAAATGAACATTTAAAAATCCTTCAAATGCTTTCACGAAAACTTATGGATGACAGCTATAGGGAACGATTATTATCTGTCCAAACAAAAGAGGAAGCATATAAGTTATTAGATGACATCGTATAGAATGGAGGACTTTAATCATGAAGGAACCGTTATTTTTTGCCCCTGTTTTTAAAGAGAGAATTTGGGGTGGAACGAAATTAACTTCTTTTGGATATGAGATCCCATCAGAACGAACAGGAGAGTGCTGGGCTTTTGCAGCACATCAAAATGGGCAAAGTATCGTTAAGAACGGAAAGTATGAAGGATTATCCCTAGGCGAATTATGGGAGGAACATCGGGATTTATTTGGAAATGTGGAAGGGGATCGTTTCCCCCTTCTCACAAAAATTTTGGATGCGAATCGAGACCTATCTGTTCAAGTACATCCAAACGATGAATATGCACGTACACATGAAAATGGAGAACTTGGAAAAACAGAATGTTGGTATATTATTGATTGTAAAGAAGATGCCGAGATTATTTATGGACACCATGCAAAAACAAAGCAAGAGTTAGTAGATATGATAAAGAAGGAAGAGTGGGATGAGCTACTGCAACGTGTGAAGGTGAAGCCTGGTGATTTTTTCTTTGTACCAAGTGGAACTGTGCATGCTATTGGTGAAGGTATTTTAATATTGGAAACGCAACAAAACTCTGATACTACTTATCGATTATACGATTATAATAGAAGAGATTTAGAGGGGAATTTACGTGAACTTCATCTTGAAAAAAGTATTGAAGTAACAGAAACGCCATTTGTCTCAAATCAACAAGCAGTTCAATATGAAAAGGTGGGAGATTTAAATATAACATCCTTTGTTGAATGCCCTTATTTCTTTATGAAAAAGTGGGAGTTAAATGGATCTGTTAGCCTAAAGCAACAAAAACCATTTCTTCTCGTTAGTGTAATTAATGGAGAAGGAGAATTAATGAGTCATGATGAGAAACACTCCTTTAAAAAGGGGGACCATTTCATATTACCAAATGAATTTGGGGAATATCAGCTTGTAGGTAATGCAGAATTTATTATTGCAAGTATATAAGAAGGAGGCATTATCATTCAACATATGATTGATCGTTTTATCTGGTGCAGTACTGTTATGAGGAGGGGTGTACAACTTTAACACCGTTTCAGCTAATAGTACACTGTCAGCAGTTTTGCTGTTCTAGGTAATTACGTTCATTTTAATGAATAACCGAGGAAATTGGGAACGGGGAACGACTGGTTATAATATAAATATGTAATAAAATGTATATAACAATGTTATAAAGTGGTGGAATAAAACAGGTGGTCGGTCACGAAGGTCAAGTATTCCTGATGAGAACAAGAAACAAGTTTCACAGTAATCACCCAATTTCCGAAGAGATAGGCAACAAAAATGCCTTCTCGTCAATTTTGGAATCGTTTTAAAAATGTCAAGAAGGAGTTTTTTTCTGAGGGTGAATCAATGATAGATCTTAGCCATCAGGCCAGAGCCGATACTGAATGATGAATTTCAAGAGTCTTACTAGGAATAAAGGGGGTGGTTTTCTCAGAAAAGAAAAAGTTACCTTTTCAATAGACAAAGACTGACGAAAAAAAAGAAACAGTTGTGTCTATTCAGAAAAAAACAGGAGGGAATATTTAGGAGGTATTAGTATGGTAGGGATTATCCTAGCAAGTCATGGCGAATTTGCTGAAGGTATTTTACAATCTGGCAAAATGATTTTTGGAGAACAAGAAAACGTTAAGGCTGTTATCTTAATGCCAAGCGAAGGTCCAGCAGATCTAAGAGAAAAAATGGAAGCTGCAATTGCATCTTTTGACAATCAAAATGAAGTATTGTTTTTAGTCGATCTATGGGGCGGTACTCCATTTAATCAAGCAAACGTACTGTATGAAGAACATAAAGGCAATTGGGCAATCGTTACTGGTATGAATTTGCCAATGTTGATTGAAGCTTATGCATCCCGTTTTTCAATGACGTCTGCCCAAGAAATCGCAACACATATCATTAAAACGGCAAAAGAAGGGGTAAGAATTAACCCTGAAGAACTAGAGCCTAAAGAAGATACTGCTGCAGCAATTGCTGGAGATGAACAACCAAAAGGTGTACTTGCTCCTGGAACAGTAGTTGGTGACGGGAAAATTAAGTTCGTTTTAGCTCGTATAGATTCTCGCTTATTACATGGGCAGGTGGCGACTTCATGGACAAAGTCTACACAACCAAATCGTATTATTGTGGTTTCAGATGCAGTTTCTAAAGACGATCTTCGTAAGAAATTGATTGAACAAGCTGCACCTCCAGGGGTTAAGGCAAACGTTATTCCTATCAGCAAAATGCTTGAAGTTGCAAAAGATACACGTTTTGGTAATACGAAAGCATTATTACTATTTGAAAACCCACAAGATGTCCTAAGAGTTATTGAAGGTGGTGTGGATATTAAAGAAGTTAATGTTGGTTCTATGGCTCATACAACTGGTAAAGTTGTTGTTAGTAAAGTACTTTCTATGGGACGAGAAGATGTTGAAGCTTTCGATAAAATGAAGGAAATAGGCATTCAATTTGATGTGCGTAAAGTACCAAATGATTCTCGGGAAAACATGGATGATATTCTAAAAAAAGCGAAAACTGCATTATCGTAGTAGTATAAAAAATTTAAATAAAGTGGAGGCTATTATGTCTATTATATCAATAGTTCTAGTATTGTTAGTTGCTTTCCTAGCTGGTATAGAAGGAATACTAGATGAATTTCAATTTCATCAGCCACTAGTAGCATGTACACTAATCGGATTAGTAACAGGGAACCTAGAGGCCGGAATTGTTCTAGGTGGAACACTTCAAATGCTTGCACTTGGGTGGGCGAATATCGGAGCAGCCGTAGCGCCGGATGCTGCATTGGCATCAGTTGCATCGGCAATTATATTAGTATTAGGTGGTCAAGGTGTTAATGGTGTTGCATCAGCGATTGCAGTGGCGATTCCGCTTGCAGTAGCAGGTCTTTTCTTAACAATGCTTGTTCGTACAATTGCTGTTCCTATCGTACACATGATGGATACGGCAGCTGAAGAAGGAAATATGAAAAAAATTGAAAGGTTACACATTGTGGCAGTTTGTTTACAAGGTATCCGAATTATGATTCCAGCAGGAGCACTTTTATTTATCCCTGCAGAAAACGTTCAATCATTCTTGGAATCAATGCCTGCATGGTTAACTGACGGTATGGCAATTGGTGGTGGAATGGTTGTTGCTGTTGGTTACGCGCTAGTTATTAATATGATGGCAACAAAAGAAGTATGGCCATTCTTCATTATTGGTTTTGTAATTGCCGCAATTTCTCAATTAACACTTATTGCACTTGGTGCCTTGGGTGTAGCTTTAGCTCTTATTTACTTGAAACTTTCTAAAATGGGCGGTTCTTCCAATGGGGGTGGAGGTAACTCTGGTGATCCACTTGGTGATATATTAAACGATTATTAATCTAGTAGGAGGAGAAGAGAAATGGAAGAAAAAATTCAATTAACAAAAAAAGATCGCTTAGCCGTTGCATGGCGTTCTACGTTTCTACAAGGCTCTTGGAACTATGAGCGTATGCAAAATGGTGGTTGGGCATTCTCTATGATTCCAGCAATCAAAAAATTATATAAATCAAAAGAAGATCGTACAGCAGCGTTAAAACGTCATTTAGAATTCTTTAATACACATCCTTACATTGCTTCGCCAATTCTAGGAGTTACATTAGCACTTGAAGAAGAACGTGCTAACGGTGCAGAAGTTAATGACGTGGCAATTCAAGGTGTTAAAGTTGGGATGATGGGTCCTTTAGCAGGTGTTGGTGATCCAGTATTCTGGTTTACTTTACGTCCGATGTTAGGTGCTTTAGGTGCATCGTTGGCGATAACGGGAAATATCCTGGGACCAATCATTTTCTTCTTATTTTGGAACTTAATTCGTTGTGGATTTATGTGGTATACACAAGAATTTGGTTATAAATCAGGTTCTAAAATCACTGATGACCTTTCAGGTGGATTATTACAAGACATTACAAAAGGTGCATCAATTCTTGGGATGTTCGTACTTGCTGCCTTAGTACAACGATGGGTATCGATTAAATTTCAGCCGGTTGTATCTGAAGTTCAGTTAGATAAAGGTGCATATATTGAATGGGATAAGCTTCCTTTAAATGGGGAAGGAATACGTCAAGCTTTTGAACAAGTAAACTCAGGAATGGCACTTTCACCCACGAAAGTAACTACCTTACAAAATAACTTAGATCAATTAATTCCTGGTTTAGCTGCATTACTTCTAACATTATTATGTATGTGGTTGCTTAAGAAAAAAGTTAGTCCGATTGTAATTATTCTTTCTTTATTTATAGTTGGGGTAGTTGGTCATCTAATTGGACTTTTATAATAAGGTGAAACTGTAATCAGTGGGGGTTTTGTCCATCCCCCACTGATTATTAGCCCACACCAATCGGGCTTTTACGGGCAGTTATTTCCCATCTAACTTCCTCGCATTCGCCGAATTTTGAGGTGGGAGTCTTACTGCCCACAAATAGTGGGCTAAAAGTGTTTATGTTCTCAATTCCCAATGTTTACTATTGAGGAATTATTGAGATGTAGTTTGTAGGAGACCTTTGCAGCCTGCAATTATATAATTGTTTGCATACAAAAGTGGCTGAAGGGTATTGATTCAGCCACTTTTTATGTTAATTTAATTGCTTAAAGGAGCAATTAATAAATAAGATAAAAGAAATGGAGCGGGTTTGATGGTTCAGTCAATTAATACAAAGGTAGATTTAGTAATAGATGCCACTTCTTTTATGGGACTTGCGGATTATGGGGAAATTATGATCGGTGATAGAGGGTTTGAATTTTATAATTCTCGTGACTCGCGTAAATTTATTCAAATTCCATGGGAAGAAGTAGATTACGTTATAGCCTCTGTGATGTTTAAGGGAAAATGGATTCCGCGTTATGCGATTAAAACGAAGAGAAACGGGACCTTCACCTTTTCTTCTAAGGACCCCAAAAAAGTTCTTCGGACCATACGAGAATATGTAGAACCAAATCACATAGTTCGTTCTCTAAGTTTCTTTGATGTTATTAAACGATCATTTAAGTCGATGGGTAAGAAAAAATAATGGAATGAAAGGTGAAGTAACCATTCTCAAGTAGACAGTATTTAAAAAGCACACTGGGGATGTCAAGGTAAAGTAGACGAAAAGATAAGAGAATTTGGTTTTGGTGTAAATATCACTAGTGTCGCATTAA
>NUMR01000104.1:36688-38640 GCA_002578045.1 Bacillus cereus | reverse complement strand
CAGTATAACCGCCATAGTACACTCATGTCAGCCTATAAAAATATAAAAGATGAGAACTTTAGGTATTATATTTTAAAGCAAAAAGCAGATGTATTCCATGCTATGAAAAGCTTTTTTAAAAATGAATCAGGTGAGAAAATGGCATGATCCCTTTAAAAATGCAAAATGATTCAATTTATTTGTTTTAGAAAAATAAATTGGAAGAATGTATAAAAGCACCTCTCCTAAAAGAAGAGGTGCTAATTGTTACATAATTTTTTTGATTTTTTGTTGTACTTCTTTTGTTTGCGAATGAACAACCTCTTTTTGCAATTCTTTAAATAACGAAGTAACCATAAGAACGATTACAATAGAAAATGGTAGTGCAGCAATTATAGCTGCGATTTGTAGTGCATTTAATCCACCTGCTTGTAATAAAATAGCTGCAATTATTGCGATTGTTAATCCCCATATAAGTTTTAAACTATTTTTCGGCGATAAGCTTCCGTTACTCGTTAGCATTGATACAACAAATGTTGCCGAGTCGGCAGAAGTGACGAAAAATGTGGCTACTAAAATTAACCCGATACTTGTTAAAAATGTAGAGAATGGTAAATGTGAAATAACAGCAAATAATCCAATCTCTGTACCGTTTTTGGCGATTTCATCAGCTATTCCAAGTGATTGGAACATTTCCATATGGATAGCGGTACCGCCAAATACTGCAAACCAAAATGTACAGATAAGAGTTGGGACTAATACAACTCCAAAAATAAATTCTTTTATTGTACGCCCTTTAGAAATGCGGGCGATGAATGTACCAACGAATGGAGACCAAGAGATCCACCATCCCCAATAAAAAATAGTCCAGTTTTCAATCCAAGCGGAAGATTTTTCATTAAATGCTCCTAAATTTAGCCCCATACTAGGTAAGGAACCAATATAAGAACCGAGTGTAGATGTGAAATATTTCATAATAAATACAGTTGGTCCTAAAAGTAAAAAAGAGACGAGTAAAATACCTGCAAGAGAGAAATTCAAGTTACTCAAATATTTAATCCCACGATCTAAGCCAGTTTGTGCACTTGTTAAATATAAAACAGCAAAGATGGCAATAAGTACGAGCTGAGTAAGTAAAGAGTTCTGAATAGAAGGGAATAAATAGCTTAATCCTCCGGCAATTTGCTGGGCACCAATCCCAACAGATGGCACAATGCCGAATACTGTGGCTAAAACAGCTAAAATATCAACTGTTTTTCCGATAGGAGAATTTTTCGATCGATTAAATAATGGAGTAACTGTAGCCCCAATTGTGCTACCCTTTTGTTTGCGGAATGTGAAATATGCAATTGTTAAAGCAACCATTGCGTATAGTGACCATGGAAAGAGTCCCCAGTGGAAAAATGAATATTGCATAGCGAGTTTGGCGCTGTCTTCTGTGCCTGCTTTTCCTGTCAATGGATCTGTAAAATGTGAAATTGGTTCAGCAATTCCGTAAAAGAGGAGTCCAATTCCCATTCCTGCCCCAAATAACATGGATAGCCAAGATGGATAACTATATTTTGGCTTTTCTCCATCTTTACCAAGACGAATAGAACCGTACTTAGAAAATGCTAAATAAGTAGCTAAAACAATCATTGCGGTCATAAGTAAAGAGTAAAACCATCCAAATTTACTGAGGATAAATGAGTTTAAAGCAGATGTAACGCTTTGTAAATCATAGCCTTGTATCCAACTTGCTGGGGTAATTCCCCATATAATGAACAATGTTGTTAGCAAGATGGAGATATAAAATACACTGTTTTCTTTTTTTATCATAGAATCCCACCCTTATTTAATAAAGTTAAAAATTATATTAATCATAACAATTAAAAGTTCAATTGTCAAAAAATTCTCTTTTTATCATATAAAGTGATACTTTAATCAGTGGGAGCTTTGCCCATCTCTCACTAATTATGAGCCCTCACCAATCG
>NUMR01000104.1:0-36654 GCA_002578045.1 Bacillus cereus | reverse complement strand
GAATTTCGAGGTGAGAGTCTTACTGCTCACAAATAGCGGGATAAAAGGCGTAAATTATTTTAGGGAGATAAAGGTAAATTTGTTCACGATATGTACAAAATGTAGAAAAAAATAATATGAAATATTGCATTTTATATCTCTGTATCTGGATTTTATGTTAAATTCTTGAATGGAATATTTAAATAGGGGGCAATGATATGAACAAGAAATCGAAGTTCAATAAAGTGATGCTTAGTATTAGTACAATGGCTCTATCGTTAGGCGCAATTCAAACTAATGTGTCAGCAGAAGAAAAGGTACCATATAATGTGTTGAAAACGAAACCGGTTGGAATTGAAAAGCCAGTAGATGAGGTCGGACACGCTTCTAAAGCCGAGGAAACATTATCGTTTCAAGAACGTTTAAAAGTAGGAGATTTTTCACAGCGACCAGCATCTATTATGAAGAGTTCAGAAGTAAAGCAAGTTAAAGAAAGCTATTCAATGGCCGATTTAAACAAAATGACTAATCAAGAATTGGTTGAAACGCTAGGAAGTATTAAGTGGAATCAAATTACAGACTTATTCCAGTTTAATGAAGATGCAAAAGCTTTTTATAAAGACAAAGGAAAAATGCAAGTAGTTATAGACGAATTGGCTCATAGAGGTAGTATATTTACGAAAGATGATTCAAAAGGAATTCAAACGTTTACTGAAGTGTTACGTTCAGCTTTTTATCTTGCATTTTATAATAATGAATTAAGCGACTTAAATGAAAGAAGCTTCCAGGACAAATGTTTACCTGCTTTAAAAGCAATCGCAAAAAATCCAAACTTTAAACTTGGTACATATGAGCAAGATACAGTCGTATCTGCATACGGTAAATTAATTAGTAATGCATCAAGTGATGTTGAAACAGTGCAATATGCAGCTAATATTTTAAAGCAATATAATGATAACTTTCATACATATGTAGACGATCGTATGAAAGGCCAAGCAATATACGATGTTATGCAAGGGATTGATTATGATATACAGTCTTACTTAATTGAGGCTCGTAAAAAAGCGAATGAAACAATGTGGTATGGAAAAGTAGATGGATTTATTAATGAAATGAATCGTATTGCTCTTTTCAATCAAGTGACGCCAGAAAATAAGTGGCTTATTAATAATGGAATTTATTTTGCTGGTCGCTTAGGGAAGTTTCATAGCAATCCAAATAAAGGATTAGAAGTTGTTACACAAGCAATGCATATGTATCCGCGTTTAAGTGAACCGTATTTTGTTGCGGTAGAACAAATTACAACAAATTATAACGGGAAAGATTATAACGGAAATATAGTAGATTTAGAGAAGATACGTAAAGAAGGAAAAGAGCAATACTTACCAAAAACGTACACATTCGACGATGGATCTATTGTGTTCAAAACAGGGGATAAAGTATCAGAAGAAAAAATTAAGAGACTGTACTGGGCTGCGAAGGAAGTAAAAGCACAGTATCATCGTGTAATTGGTAATGACAAAGCGTTAGAGCCAGGAAATGCAGATGATATATTAACGATAGTAATTTATAACAGTCCAGAGGAGTACCAGCTAAATGGACAACTGTATGGATATGAAACAAACAACGGTGGAATTTATATTGAAGAGACAGGTACATTCTTTACATATGAGCGTACGCCAGAGCAAAGTATTTATAGTTTAGAAGAGTTATTCCGTCATGAATTTACTCATTACTTACAGGGAAGATATGAAGTGCCAGGCTTATTTGGAAGAGGAGATATGTATCAAAATGAAAGATTAACTTGGTTCCAAGAAGGGAATGCAGAATTTTTCGCAGGATCTACTCGTACAAATAATGTAGTGCCGAGAAAGAGCATCATTAGCGGATTATCATCTGATCCTGCAAGTCGTTATACAGCAGAGCGCACATTATTTGCTAAATATGGTTCTTGGGATTTCTATAACTACTCGTTCGCATTGCAATCTTACTTATATACACATCAATTTGAAACATTTGATAAAATTCAAGATTTAATTCGTGCGAATGACGTAAAAAATTATGATGCATATCGTGAAAATTTAAGTAAAGATCCTAAGTTAAATAAAGAGTATCAAGAGTATATGCAGCAACTAATTGATAATCGAGATAAGTATAATGTACCAGAAGTAGCGGATGATTATTTAGCTGAACATGCACCAAAATCGTTAACAGAAGTGAAGAAAGAAATCAGCGATACGTTGTCTATGAAAGATGAAAAAATGACAAAACATGCGTCTCAATTCTTTAATACATTTACATTAGAAGGTACGTATACAGGTAGTGTAACAAAAGGTGAATCAGAAGATTGGAAAGCGATGAGTAAAAGAGTAAATGAAGCTTTAGAACAATTGGCGCAAAAAGAATGGAGTGGCTATAAAACTGTTACAGCATACTTCGTTAATTATCGTGTGAATAGTTCAAATGAATTTGAATATGATGTAGTTTTCCATGGTATCGCAAAAGATGAAGGAGAGAATAAAGCTCCAACGATTAATATAAACGGACCTTATAATGGGCTTGTAAAAGAAGGAATTCCATTCAAAAGTGATGGCTCAAACGATGAAGATGGAAAAATCGTTTCTTATTTATGGGACTTTGGAGATGGAAGCACAAGTACAGAAGTGAATCCAGTACATGCATATAAAAGGGAAGGTACCTATAAAGTAGCATTAATAGTAAAAGATGATAAAGGAAAAGAGAGTAGAAACGAAACAACTGTCACGATTAAAGATGGAAGTTTAACAGAATCTGAACCAAATAATCGTCCAGAGGAAGCAAATCGTATTAGCTTGAATACAACTATGAAAGGTAGTCTTATTGGTGAAGATCACACCGATGTTTATACATTTAATGTAGCATCAGCGAAAGATATCGATATTTCGGTTTTAAATGAGTATGGAATCGGGATGACATGGGTGCTTCGCCACGAATCAGATATGCAAAATTATGCTGCTTACGGTCAGGCTAATGGAAATCATATAGAAGCAAAATTGAATGCAAAACCAGGTAAGTATTACTTGTATGTATATAAATATGATAATGGTGATGGAACGTACTCATTATCAGTAAAATAAGTATTCTCCCAATGTATGTTTAACTTTACTTTTTGTGGGAAATAGTATATTATATAGATATATAATATATCGGTTATTTTCTAGGAGGAGCCTGTCACAATAGGTTTCTCCCGTTCTTTTTTAGAGACCTGTCTTCCAGGTTTTTCTTCAAAAGTTAAATAACTGAAAATTAAGAATAATAATCTTTGAAAGAGGTGGGGCATACACATAACAAAAAGAGGATTGTTTAAGAAAGGGGGATAAGAAATGGTCTTGTTTGGTTATCCACTTGAAACAATTTATTTATACGGATTTATTATTGCTACTATACTCACTGTTATTTATATTTTCTTTGGAGATATATTTGAATCAATATTTAGTTTTGGGGGCGGATCTGTATCCGTTGTTACTTTATTACTCAGTTTCTTCGCCATGTTATGTGGACTTAGTTATATAGGGGAATATTTATTTTCCTTTAATAGCATTATTATTTTCGGTGTTTCATTGGCTATATCTTTTATTGGTGTATTCATTATGAAAATATTAATTTTAAAACCAATTGCAGAAGCAGAACAAAACACTGTGCAACGTATGGATGAATTCATTGGTTGCAAGGGAGAAGTCATTACGACAATTCCGAGGGAAGGGTTTGGTGAAGTATTAATCTCTTCCCAATTTGGAAGTAATGCAATTCTAGCTAAAACAATTGGAAAAAAAGATATTTCACAAGGAACTGAAGTTATTATCGAGGGAGTCCAAGATGGTGTTTTGCTTGTACAGAACATCGCTTATTCTTTAAAGAAACCAAAATTATAAGGGGGAATTTACATGACGATTCCATTCATTATCGGTGGAGTTTTACTCGCAATTTTAATTCTACTCATATTAGTTTTCATTACGAAGTATCGTACGGTTGGTCCAGATGAAGCGTTAATTGTTACAGGCAACTGGCTCGGTGGTGGAAAAAATGTTGTTACCACTGAAGATGGAAAGAAGATTAAGATTATCCGCGGGGGCGGTACTTTCGTAGTTCCAATTATGCAAAGAGGAGAACCTCTTAGCTTACTAAACTATAAATTAGAAGTTGGTACACGTGATACGTATACGAAACAAGGTGTTCCTGTTACAGTAAATGGTGTTTCTATTATTAAAGTAGGTTCTACAATTGAAGAAGTATCTACAGCAGCTGAGCAATATTTAGGAAAAGAAACAGAAGAGTTAAAGGTAGAAGCAAAAGAAGTTTTAGAAGGGCATCTACGTGCTATCTTATCTTCTATGACAGTAGAAGATGCGTATAGTAATAGAGAGCAATTTGCACAAAAGGTACATGAAGTTGCTTCGACAGATTTAAAGAAAATGGGTCTTCGCATCGTTTCCTTTACAATTAAAGAAATAATGGATAAAAATGGTTACTTAGATGCACTTGGTCAACCACAAATTGCAACCGTTAAGCGTGATGCAACAATTGCGAATGCAGAGCGTGAAAAAGAAGCGCGTATTGAAAAGGCTCGTGCAGAGAAAGAAGCGAAAGAAGCTGAATATCAACGTGATGCACAGATTGCTGAAGCTGAAAAACATAAAGAATTAAAAGTACAATCTTATAAGAGAGAGCAAGAGCAAGCACGTGCAGATGCGGATCTTTCTTACGAATTACAACAAGCGAAAGCGCAACAAGGTGTTACAGAAGAGCAAATGCGCGTTAAAATCATTGAGCGTGAAAAACAAATTGAGTTAGAAGAAAAAGAAATTGCGCGTCGTGAAAAGCAATATGATGCGGAAGTAAAGAAAAAGGCAGATGCAGATCGTTATGCGGTTGAGCAATCAGCGGAGGCAGAGAAAGTAAAACAAATTAAAAAGGCAGATGCGGATCAATATAAGATTGAAGCAGAAGCAAGAGCACGTGCAGAAGAAGTACGTGTAGAAGGTTTAGCGAAGGCAGAAATTGAAAAGGCACAAGGTCAAGCAAAAGCAGAAGTACAAAAAGCACAAGGTACAGCAGAAGCAGATGTTATCAGATTAAAAGGTTTAGCTGAAGCTGAAGCGAAACAAAAAATTGCAGAAGCATTTGAATTATATGGTCAAGCGGCAATTATGGATATGGTTCTTAAAATGCTTCCAAGTTACGCGAAAGAAGTTGCAAGCCCACTTAGCAACATTGATAAAATTACAGTTGTCGATACAGGCGGCGGTGGTAAGAATAGCGGTGCCGGAAAAGTGGCAGGATATGCGACTGATTTAATGGCAACGATGCAGGAAACGTTAAAAGCTTCTTCTGGCATTGACTTAAAAGAATTATTAGAAGGATTTGCAGGAAAAGGAGCAGTACAACAATTATCAAATGATAAACCTGTCGTATCTGTAGTAGAGGATAAGGAAAAAGAAGTAGAAAAAGATAAAAAATAGTAGAATGGAAAAACCTCTAGTAAGTGGGATACTAGAGGTTTTTCTGTGAATTATAATATTGTGAACCATATAAATTTTTATATATTGTTTTAATTATTTAATTTTTATAGAATGAAAAAAGGATGTATCAACTCTTTACATGTAGAAAAAGATGAGAAAAAAAAGGATAGAGAGTTTCATCGATGCATTTTAATCGCATAATTTGTATAAAAAGATTAAATGTAAAACAATTACATTTAAAACGGTATGGAGGGATAGAAATATGTTTCAAGGAAAATTAAGGAGTAGTAGTTTAAAAACAAAGTTACTTGTATCATTTGTTATTATTTTAATTCTGCCAAGTATTGTAATTGGTTGGATGTCTTATCAGCAGGCGAAGACAAATTTTAATGAAACGATTTTACAGTCGGCGAAAGATAATATAAAAATTTTGGATAATGTAATTAATAAAGAGTTGAATAGTAAAAAAATAGATGCAGTTTATTTTACGAAATTATTTACACAATCAAGTTACCAAGCGGATCAAATCCAAAATATCCAAAATAAACTAGAAGAATACAATCAATTACATCCAGAAATGGAAGCTATCTATACTGGATCCAGCAATGGACAATTTATCCAATCACCGGCTATTCAAATGCCAGAAGGATATAATCCTACAGAAAGAGATTGGTATAAAGAAGCAGTGAAAAAAAGTGGGGAAGTAATTATTACAGCTCCATATAAATCAAAAACGACAGGAAATATTGTTATTACAATAGCAAAACAAAATGAGGATAAAAGTGGCGTTGTTGGTATTGATTTGATTATTAATGATATTGTAAATACTTCAAAAATGGTTAATATCGGTAAACAAGGATATGTAACAATTTTTGATCAAGATAAAAATGTGGTAGCACATCCAACGATGAAGCCAGGGGATAAGGTAGAAGAGAAGCTTGAAAAAGAGTTGTATAAACAAGAAATAGGTGATTTTAAATTTTCATTAGATGGTGAAGATCGCAATATCACTTTTAAAACAAATAAGATAACTGGGTGGAAAATAGCAGGAATAATGCCTTCAAAAGAAATTATTCAAGCGGCTGAACCTATTTTCTATAGAACAATAACTGTTCTTGGAATCTCGTTAATAATTGGTGGAATTGTAATATATTTTGTAATTGCCTCTATTATTAAACCGTTAAAACAACTTGTTATATCTTCGAGAAAGATTAGTGAAGGTGATTTAACCGAATCGATTACAATTCATTCTAAAGATGAAATTGGACAGTTAGGTGAAAGTTTTAATGAAATGGCATCATCATTACATAGTGTCATTTCCAATATAAATGTTTCAGCGAGTCATGTAGCGGCTTCGTCAGAAGAATTAACAGCGAGTATGAAGCAGGCAAGTGAAGCAACAGAACAAATTACAGGAGCGATGGAACAAGTATCAAGTGGTGCAGAAATACAAACGAGAGAAGTTGAAGAAGGCGCAGCGTTATTAGAAGAGGTTACAGAAGGAATTCAGCGTGTTGCAGAAAGTTCTTCAGTAGTATCCAAATCATCTATGTATACGAATCAAAAAGCTGAAGATGGTGGGAAATTAGTTGAACAAACTGTGAATCAAATGCAATCCATCCATGAGTCTGTTTCACAGTCAGATAAAGTCATTGCTTTGTTAGATGATAAGTCAAAACAAATTGGGGCTATCCTTGAAGTGATTCAGCATATTGCAGAGCAGACAAACTTATTGGCATTAAATGCTGCAATTGAGGCTGCGAGAGCTGGAGAGCAAGGAAGAGGCTTTGCAATTGTAGCAGATGAAGTACGGAAATTGGCAGAGCAATCAGGACAGTCTTCTACGGAAATTGGAAAACTAGTGAAAGAGATACAATTTGATATAAAAGAGACCGTAAGCTCTATGAACCAAGTGGGGATAGAAGTACAATCAGGGCTTGTAGTTGCAACTGAAACAAAGAATAGTTTTGTAGAAATATTGAAATCTACAAATGATACAGTTGTACAAATTGATAGTATGGTAGAAGTAGCAAAACGAATGACGCTAGATGCAAAACAAGTAAGTGCATCTATTAATGAAATTGCAGCAACGATTGAAGAAAATGCAGCAAGTGTTCAAAATATTGCTGGCTCTTCGGAAGAACAATTAGCTTCAATAGATGAAATCAATTCAGCAGCAGTGCACTTATCACAAATGGCAGAAGGATTACAAGAAATGATTGGTAAGTTTAAAATATAAAGTGAAAGCAAAAAGAAACGAAGTAGATGTTGCTCCGTTTCTTTTTTTGCATAAATACAATACGATAAAGTGAAACTGTAATCAGTGGGGGCTTTGTCCATCTCCCACCTAACTTCCTCGCATTCGCTGAATTTTGAGGTGAGGGTCTTATTGGCCACAAATAGCGGGATAAAAAGTAAAGAAATCAATTATACAGTAATCATGGTATGATTACATATAGATAAAAAACTGTATATTCTTAAAACTTAACTTTAGGAAATGTTAGGGGAATGGTTTTGAAATTAAAAAAATTAAAACTTCAGCCAAGGATTATACTCACTATAAGCACACTGATTTTGTCCGTTCTTTTGCTAATAAGTTATTTATTTTATTACATATTATCTGAAACAGTAGAAGATCAAATTGGAAAAAGAGCATTGTATGTTGCAAAAACAGTAGCTACTGTACCAGAAATAATAGAAGCTTTTCAACAGGAAAATCCAGCGTCTATGATTCAGCCAATCGCAGAGAAAATTCGAATTGAAACGGGTGCTGATTTCATAGTAGTTGGAAATAAAGATGGTATTCGTTATGCGCATCCTAAGCGAGATCGAATCGGAAAAGTAATGGTGGGAGGCGATAATAAAGAGGTACTATTAGAAGGGAAATCTTATATTTCAAAGGCTACTGGATCATTAGGACCCTCATTACGGGGAAAAGTTCCGATACGTAATCAAGACCATGAGATTATTGGAGTAGTATCTGTTGGATTTTCGGTGGGAGATATTCAACAAGCTGTGGAAGTGTATAGTAGTCGCGTATTTTGGATTGTTATAGCTGGATTATTACTTGGAATAATCGGTTCTATATATTTAGCTCGAAGTATAAAAAAGATGATGTTTGGGATGGAACCAGAAGAAATTTCCTCCTTATATGAAGAGCATAGTACTGTGATTCAATCTGTACGTGAAGGGATTATCGTAATTGATAAAAACGGAATTATTAGTTTAGTCAATCCAGCGGCATATGATATTCTTTCTTTAAATAAACAGCAAAATATTACTGGAGAATTTATTTTAAATGTTATCCCTAATTCATCGATACTGGAGGTACTTCAAACAGGTGAGGAACAGTTTGATAGACAATTAAATATAAAGGGACGGGCTGTTATCGCCAATCGTCTCCCTATTAAGGTTAATAATAAAGTAACTGGCGTTGTATCGAGTTTACGTTTGAAATCTGAAATGGATCAGTTAACAGCAGAGTTGTCTCAAACAAAACAGTATACAGAAGCATTAAGAGCGCAAACGCATGAATATAACAATCTGTTGTATACGCTTTCGGGTCTTATTCAATTAGAGTCATATGAAGATGCCTTAGAACTTATTCATAAGGAAACGGCGGTATATCAAGATTTTGTTCAATTTATTATGAAGCGAATTCAAAACCCATGGCTAGGTGGAATTTTAATTGGATTTTACAATAGGGCACGAGAGTTGAAAATTGATTTTGTGTTAGATCGAGAAAGTAGTTTAGAAAAGTTAAGTCCACATATTGAAAGTAATTATGTTGTTTCTATTTTAGGGAATTTAATTACGAATGCATTTGAAGCAATAGAAAAAAATCAAGAATATGATAAGAAAGTTAGGATGTTTGTAACGGATATTGGGGAAGAAATATTAATTGAAGTGGAAGATTCAGGACAAGGGATTCAGGACGAAATAATTACAAGTATATTCTATAAAGGTTTTTCGACGAAAGAAGGAGAAAAACGTGGCTATGGATTAGCGAAAGTAAAAGAATTAGTGGAAGATTTAAATGGAAGTATTGCAATCGAAAAAGGGGATTTAGGTGGTGCGTTGTTTATTATTGCATTACCGAAAGAGAGAGGAGAATTGTAATGACTGAGGAGATTGAAGTATTGATTGTAGAAGATGATATTCGGATTGCGGAGATTCATCGTCGTTTTACTGAAAAAATTGAAGGGTTTAAAGTAATTGGAACAGCAACGACTGGAGAACAGGCAAAGGAATGGTTAGAACTTGTGAAGCCACAACTCGTTTTGTTAGATGTATATTTACCGGATATGCAAGGGACGGAACTCGTTACATATATTAGGCATAACTTGCATAACACAGACATTATTATGATTACAGCTGCATCAGAAACAGATGTAGTACGTCATGCTTTACGAGGGGGAGTAACAGATTATATTGTAAAGCCACTTACGTTTGATAGATTTAAAACAAGTTTAGAAAATTATCAAAAGAAGAGTATACAGTTAAAGAGGAATGCCCAATTATCCCCAGAACAAATTGAATATTTATGGTCTCAAAGGGGAGTAAAGGGAAATCAAATCGAATATGTCCCAAAAGGAATAGATCCTTTAACTTTAGCGAAAATAAAGAAGCATATGTTAACAATTAATGAAGAAGGAATTACAGCAGAGATGCTAAGCTCAATGGTTGGGGTAAGCCGATCAACAGCGAGGCGCTATTTAGAGTATTTAATATCTGGAAAGAAAGTTCATGCAGAGCTAACATATGGAAGTGTTGGGAGGCCAGAAAGAAGATATTTTCTTGTTTCTTCATAACAAAAAACAGTAGAGGATTATATTTCCCCTACTGTTTTTTGCGTTTTATATTGGAATAATCCCAATTACAATTCCGATAATTAACATAACCATCGTCGTGCCAACAGCCCACAATAAAGTAAAGCGTTGATGTTCACCAAAATCAACTTTGGCCATTCCGACTAATAAATAAGTGGATGCGACAAGAGGGCTTAATAAGTGAACGGGTTGACCGAGCAAAGAAGCACGCCCCATTTCAGCTGCGCTAATTCCGTAAGTAGCAGCTGCTTTTGTTAAAATAGGTAATACACCGAAGTAAAATGCGTCATTGGACATGAAAAATGTGAACGGCATACTAAGAAGAGCTGTAATGGTTGGCAATTGTGGTCCCAGTGCATCTGGTATAAGGGTCACTACACTTTGAGCCATCGCGTCTACCATTTTTGTTCCAGATAAAATACCAGTGAAAATTCCAGCAGCAAATACGAGAGAAACAACCGCTAGCACGTTTCCTGCGTGAGATGCAATACGCTCTTTTTGTTGCTCTAAGTTCGGATAGTTAATCATAACGGCAATAGCAAAAGCGACTGTAAATAGAACAGGTAACGGCATAACTTCTAGTATGAGACAAACAAGTAAAGTAACAGTTAATAAAAAGTTAACCCATAGTAGTTTAGGACGTTTATGCACTGCATCTTCCGCAGCTGCAGCTTGCTCATCCATTGTTTGCATATGTTTTAAATATTGTACATCCATAATTCCTAAACGTTTTCTTTCTTTTTTTCCAAGATAGTAAGCTACGAAAACAACCCAAATTGCACCAGCAATCATTCCTGGAATAAGTGGTGTAAATAGTTCGGAAGCCTCCAGTCCAAGTGCGCTCATAACACGAGCTGTTGGTCCACCCCAAGGAGTAAGATTGGTCACCCCGGCCCCTAACATAACAACCCCGGCTAATATAAGGGGATTCATTCTAAGGCGCTTATAAAGTGGATACATTGCAGAAACCGTAATCATGTATGTTGTTGTGCCATCACCGTCTAAAGAAACGATAATAGTTAATATAGCGGTACCGACAACAATTTTTAAAGGATCACCTTTTACAAATTGTAAAATTTTGCTAATAACAGGATCAAATAAGCCACTATCAATCATGATTCCAAAATATAAAATGGCAAACATAAGCATAATACCAGTAGGTGCTAATTTTTGAATCCCCTCTAGCATCATAGGTCCCATATTGGCATAGAACCCGCCAATTAATGCAAAAACAATTGGAATTAATATTAAGGCTACTAGTGCTGACATACGTTTCGTCATAATTAAAAACATAAAGACAAATACCATCGCAAATCCAAGTAGAGTTAACATATGATCTCCCCCTCCAAAAAATGATTACGCTTTCAAAATAATAAAAATTCAGAAAAAAGGTTTTTTGTTTATCATAAAAGCATCCATGCAAGTGGTAAATAATTTGAAAAATAACACCATTAGAAGCATAATTTTTATTTTGGTCATTTTGTTCACAAAGGTAATTTTGAATTTTTAAAAATATAATTTACTTCGTGCAAAAATGATAGAATAGGGTGAAAATAGTGAAGTGTGAAGTAGGGAGTTGGTTTTGAATGCAAACGAGAATAGAAGAAATTTATAGTTCCTATGAAGGGGAAGTAGAAGAGATTTTTGTAAATGAATCCTCTTATGTATATGAATGGGAAAAGTTAATGATGATCCGAAAAAATGACGGTGAGCTTGAAAAAGTTGCAGTCGGGATTAGTGGAAATATAAGATTAATACATGTAGAAGTTGGACAAAAAATTGATACGGATACATTATTAGTTAAGTTAGAAGATGATTTATTAATTACAGGTTGTGAATGATAAGGAGATATGTAGAAACGGCTACACATCTTTTTTCCTATATTACAAAAAGAACATTGTTTTTTCACAAATCCCACACAATTTTTTTGATATTTTCCTCGTGGAAGATATGGTTTTAGGGAGGAGATAGAATGAGAGTAAAGTATGTTGTGTTTGCTATATATTAATGAGATGCAAATAGGAATATAAAAGGTGTAAAATATTTAGAAAAACGGTTACAATGAAATATAGTAACCTAGGGCAATCATTATGTATGTTTTAGTAAATGTATAAAAATGCGGCAAAAACGTGCTAAACGAATTGCTTCGCTAAAGATGAAAAATTATAAGTTAAAAAACATGGTATAAGTTTAGATAATCTGATTAAAGAAGGAATATAAAGGGATTATGGATAAATGTACTCAAGAAGAGTTATTGTATGTGATGGAGGAATGGTTAAGAAAACATTATCTTTCATAGGAGCTGTAGTTGTGAGAAAACAAAAAATTTTATTATGTATGTTATTAGGACTTTTAATGACGGTAGTGGCTTGCGATAAGCAAGAAGAGCTAGAATCGAAATCGGTTCATGTAAAAAACGAAAAGAAAAAAGAAAAGCATAAAGAACAAGAAGAAGTTAAAGAAAAAAAGGGTATAAATTTAATGGACAAACAGTTGTTACTTTCTGCGACTCTTGGAGACACAGAAACAGCTATGAAGTTGATTCAAGATGGAGCGAATATAAATGTAGAAGGTGACAACGGAGAAACGCCTATCCTGGCAGCAACGTATCAAAATCATGTCGAGACAGTTAAAGCATTAATTGATGCAGGTGCTAATATTGAAATTAAAGATGAAAAACAAAGCAATCCATTTCTTTATGCAAGTAGAGAAGGATATGCGGATATTGTAAAATTACTAATTAATGCAGGAGTTAATACGAAAGAAACGACTAAGTCAGGTGGAACAGCACTCATTTCTGCATCTGAGCGTGGTTATGCAGAGGTTGTTAAAGAATTATTAGAGCATACAGATATTGATGTGAATTATAAAAATGAACGCGGTGGAACAGCTTTATTAGAAGCAATTGTATTAGGAAATGGTAGTGAAGGCCATAAGAAAGTAATTCAGATGCTTATTGAACACGGTGCAGATGTAAATATGGCTAACAAGGAAAATATTACGCCGCTGCAATGTGCTGAAAAAAGAGGTTTTAAAGATATTGCAAATATGTTGAGGTTAGCAGGAGCGAATGACGTAATGCAACCACAACCAATGGAGTAAAAAGACGAAGAAATAAAGAGTGCGAAATAATCCCATTTAGATAGGCAGAATGAAGATGTCATTTTAGTATGATGGATTCAGTAATGTGTATTTGAATGGGATTTTTATTTTGAAAATGAAAAGATAGTTTCTATATGTTTGCAGTGCAAGAAGTATACCTATCGCTGCTGAGGCAATTGTGGGAACTTTAGAGAAGTTCCAAGGAAATGAATACGATGCAGATGTTGTTACAACCTGAGCAATATCAATACAGGAGGAAAGACACATTTCTTTTTTACAGTACTTATAGGGATACCATTGCTTCTCAAGCAGTAGCAAAAAAATAAAAAATCATTAATTATGGCATTAATTTATACATAGTTGTTTTCTGTTGGAGATTGTTCGTACATCTAGATTATTGTAAAAATAATAGGGTAAATATTAATATTAGATTAACACTTAATTAACAATATATCAAAATTAACTTAATAAACACGTAATATAGTAAAGGTAACAAAATAACTAGGGTAGAGAACATTTGAGAACACCCGCTTACATATAACGTGCCACTTTCTTAGGTGCGCTCTATTCCCTAGGGTTCAAATAAGGAGAAAGGTGTTCTATGTAAGTAGGTGTTTTTAGTTTGGATAAAAATAGAAAAGCTAGGTGGAATGAATGTTTAAAGAGCCTTATATAGCAATGATAAAGGAATGGAAAGGGTATAAAACATACAAAAAATTACCGAAAACAGTTTTTCTTATGATGGGTTCAATGTTGGAATTACCAGAACGTGTATATGAATTACAAAAGAATGGACATGATGTATTTCTTCATTGTGATTTTATACAGGGCTTAAATACGAACACAGAGGAAGCACTTTTGTATATTCAAGATGTTATCGGAGCACAAGGTATTATTTCAACAAAGGGATCGACAATTCGAAATGCAAATAAAATTGGATTAAAAACGATTCAACGTATTTTTATTGTCGATACTCTATCTCTTACAAAATCAATTGAAAATTGTAAAAAGACTAAGCCAAATGCAGTGGAGATTATGCCTGGCATTATGTCTTCTATTATTAAAAAACTAGCAGAGGAAATAGAATCTCCTATTATTGCAGGTGGATTGATTCAAACGCGAGAAGATGCGGAAATTGCAATTCGTGCAGGAGCAAGTGCGATTTCAACAAGTCATTATGAAGTATGGATACAAGAAGAAAAAGGAGTGCAACCTTGTGATTGAATTAAAAAATGTTTTAAAGGTATATAAAAATGCGAAGGAAACAGCGGTTAAAGGCGTATCAGTTCACGTTAAGAGAGGAGAATTTTTTGTTTTAGTTGGACCTTCGGGATGTGGGAAAAGTACATTATTACGAATGATTGCCGGCTTAGAAGAAATTTCTTCGGGAGATTTAATTATTAATGAACGTGTTGCAAATGATTTAGAACCAAAAGACCGTAATCTATCAATGGTATTTCAAAATTACGCGCTATACCCACATTTATCTGTAGAAGAAAATATTTTATTTGGACTTAAGGTAAGGAAAGTGCAGAAAGAAGAACGACAAAAACGATTGATGGAAGCTGTTGAGATGGTAGGGTTGAAGGAATATGTCAAAATGAAGCCTGGGCAACTATCAGGTGGACAAAGACAGCGTGTTGCACTTGCTAGGGCGATTGTGAGTCAAGCACCGATTTGTTTAATGGATGAACCACTTTCGAATCTAGATGCGAAATTACGTGCGCAAATGAGGATTGAAATTAGAGAAATTCAGCAGCGATTAGGAATTACGATGATTTATGTTACTCACGATCAAATAGAGGCGATGACTATGGGAGATCGTATCATGGTTTTGAATAAAGGAAGTATACAACAAGTTGGAACACCGCTTGATATATATAACGAACCAGCAAATGAATTTGTTGCAAGTTTTATTGGTTCTCCTTCTATGAATATGAATGACGGAGAAGTGGATAAAGAAAAAGGAGTATTACATATAGGTCAACTGCAAATTCCATTATCTATTGGACAATTAAAGCAATTATCAGAAGGAACTATTCGAATAGGCATGCGTCCTGAGCATATTGCTTTGTCTGAGGAAGGACAAGAAGTTACGTTGCAGTCTGTAGAAGTATTAGGGAATGAATCTATATTAAACTTTGAGGTTAATGAGATAACTTGGAGTGCGAAAGTTATCGGACAGTTACTTTTAAACAAAGGTGACAAAGTAAAGTTATTATTCTCGCAAGATAGACTATGCTTCTTTCACCATAATACAAATGAACGATTAAAAGTGGTAGTTGAAGAAGAGTTGAAAGTGGTGGCGGAATAATGATTGAAGTAGGCAAGTTACCATTTCAAAAAAAAGTGTCAAAAAAGAAGAATTTATGGGGCAGAACGAAAGATTTAAGAATAGGATTATTGTTTTTGGCGCCATCTATTTTGCTATTTTCGATTTTTCTTTTTTATCCATTATTTAGGACGGTTTACTATAGTTTTTATTTAACAGATATACATGGAGAAGCTAATCTTTTTGTTGGCTTAGAAAATTATCAATATTTATTTTCTGATCCTGCTTTCTACAAAAGCATAAAGTCAACTTTATTATTTGTTTTATATACAGTGCCTACTAGTATTGTATTGGCTTTATTTCTTGCTTTAATTGCAAATGAAAAAGTAAGAGGTATTGGATTGTTCCGAGTGCTTTTTTCTTCAACGATGGGGATATCAGTAGCAGCGAGTGCGGTGATTTGGCTATTTTTATTTCATCCAAGTGTAGGGTTATTTAATAATATATTAGCCTCTATGAATCTTCCCGCAATCGCGTGGTTAACGAGTCCGGACTGGGCATTGCTCTCTGTATCGGTTACAACAGTTTGGGTGAATACAGGATTTGCATTTTTAGTTATATTAGGTGGTTTGCAAAATATTGATACGTCTTTATATGAGAGTGCATCTATAGATGGTGCTAGTTATTTATATAAGCTCCGCTGTGTTACATTACCGATGTTATCACCAACTTTATTCTTTATCGTAACAGTAACTTTAATTAGTGCATTCCAAAGCTTTGGACAAATCGATATTTTAACGCATGGTGGACCGAATGATGCAACGAATTTAATAGTGTACTCGATTTATAAAGAGGCATTTGTGAATCATCAATTTGGAACAGCAAGTGCACAGGCGATGGTATTATTTGTTTTCATTTTCATTGCTACATTACTTCAATTCAAGTTTGCTGAGAGAAAGGTGCATTATAAATGATCGTTAAACAGTGGAAACAAAATTTCCTATTATACATGCTGCTTATTATCAGTGCAGTGATGGTGTTTTTTCCTGTACTCTATGCTTTTTTAATAAGCTTTATGACACCAGACGATATTCAAATGAGAAGGTTATTTCCAACTCAATTTACTTTTGATAATTTCATTAATATTTTTCAAAAAGTACCTCTTTTTACATACCTATATAATAGCTTAATTGTATCGACAGTTGTTATGATTGGACAACTTATCGTCTCAAGCTTAGCAGCTTATGCTTTTGTTTTTCTTCAATTTAAAGGCAGAAATTTTATTTTTTTCTTGTTTATTTCAACGATGCTTATCCCGTGGGAAGCAACAATGGTACCTAATTTTTTAACGATTCAAAACTTCGGATGGATCAATAGCTTTGCTGGGATGACAGTGCCGTTTTTTGCAACAGCTTTCGGTATTTTCTTATTACGCCAACATTTTATGACGCTTCCGAATGAATTGAAAGAGGCAGCTTTTATTGAAGGGATTGGAAATTTAAGGTTTTTATTTAGCGTTGTAATTCCGTATTGTAAAACGAGTTTTATTACGCTTGGAGTATATAGCTTTTTAACAACATGGAATATGTATTTATGGCCACTTTTAGTAACAACTGATGAAAAAGTAAGAACTGTTCAAATCGGAATAAAGCAGCTTCAGTCTCAAGAGGTTGCGACTGACTGGGGAAGTGTGATGGCTGGTGTAACAGTTATTGTAATTCCAACATTGATTTTACTATTTTTAGGACAGAAGCAATTACAACAAGGGTTAACAAAAGGTGCAATTAAATAAATAAGAAAAGGTGAGAGAAAATGAGTCTATTAAAAAAAGGTGCGGCTGTATTAATGGCAGCAACGATGGCATTATCTAGTGCCGCTTGTTCAAATAGTAAAACAGAGGAGAAATCTGAAGCGCAGGCAAAAGTAGCACCAGTTGAAAAAAATGGTGATAAAACTGTAATTCGCTTCTGGCATGCGATGAGTGGAAAAACACAAGAGGTACTAGATGGACTTGTTGCAGACTATAATAAATCGCAGGATAAATATGAGATAAAAGCAGAATTTCAAGGGACATATGAAGAATCTTTAACGAAATTTAAAACGCTATCTGCAACGAAAGAAGCACCAGCTCTCGTTCAATCGAGCGAAATTACAACGAAGTATATGATTGATAGCAAAAAGATTACGCCTATTGATAACTGGATTAAGAAGGATAAGTACGATACATCGAAATTGGAAAAAGCAATTACAAATTATTATTCAGTTAATGGAAAAATGTATTCTATGCCGTTTAATTCATCTACACCAGTATTAATTTATAATAAAGATGCTTTTGCAAAGGCTGGATTAGATCCAGAGAAGGCTCCGAAAACATATGCGGAATTAAAAGAAGCAGCGAAAAAGTTAACGATTAAAGAAGGCGGAAATGTAAAACAATATGGATTTTCCATGCTGAACTACGGTTGGTTTTTTGAAGAATTATTAGCGACACAAGGCGGTCTATATGTAGATAAAGAGAATGGACGTAAAGGTGCAGCAACGAAAGCGGTATTTAACGGAAAGGAAGGTCAAAAGGTATTTGGGATGTTAGATGAACTGAATAAAGCTGGTGCACTAGGGAAATATGGAGCAAATTGGGATGATATTCGTGCCGCGTTCCAGTCTGGACAAGTTGCTATGTATTTAGATTCTTCAGCTGGTGTTCGTGATTTAATTGATTCATCTAAGTTTAATGTAGGTGTTTCGTATATTCCGTATCCAGAAGATTCGAAACAAAATGGTGTTGTCATTGGCGGTGCATCATTATGGATGACGAATATGGTTTCAGAAGAAACACAACAAGGTGCTTGGGACTTTATGAAATATTTAACGAAGCCAGACGTACAAGCAAAATGGCATACTGCAACAGGCTATTTCTCGATTAATCCAGATGCATATAATGAACCGTTAGTAAAAGAGCAATATGAAAAATATCCACAGCTAAAAGTAACGGTAGAACAACTGCAAGCGACGAAGCAATCTCCAGCAACTCAAGGTGCATTAATTAGTGTATTACCAGAATCACGAGATGCAGTTGTAAAAGCATTAGAAGCAATGTATGACGGGAAAAATAGTAAAGAAGCTTTAGATGAAGCTGCAAAAGCAACAGATAGAGCAATTAGTATTTCAGCTCGTACGAGTCAAAAGTAAGAGAAAGCCGTATCCTTAAAAGGGATACGGCTTTCTTTATTCCTATAAAAGAGATAAGGGATTAAAGAAATGATGAACGCTTATCTCTTTTATAGGAGTAAAGCGTCTAGAGCAAATTTTATCCTTTTCATTATTTACTTAACTCCATTGCAACCTGTTTACCGTTTACGAAAACCTCTGCCACGGCTACTACAATTTCCATCACTTTTTTCATATCTTATCTCTCCTTGTTTTTTGTTTCATCTCGTATTTTTAGTATAAGGAAATGCTGTAATTACGACTATCGAATTGGATGACAAGAGACTTACATTGTTGTAAGGATAATCGTTTTGTTTGTAATATATGTTATTTTGGATTCAGATTCAGAAAATTCTGTTGTTTTGGGATATAATTAGAAAGAGAAAAGGGAAATCTTATTTTTTTCAACTTTTTATCCAGCTATTTGTGGGCAGTAAGACCCCTACCTCAAAATTCAGAGAAGGCAAAGAAGTTAGGCGGGGGATCAACTGCCCGTAANNGGGGATGAAGAAAACCCCCCCACTGATTAAAGTTTCACTTTATTAAGTTAAGTTTAAGAAATATACTGTATAATAAATCTTTGAAATTCTATACAGTTCACAAGTTTAGAGGAGAATAGTTAGAAATGAAATTACATAATTTGGCTCCATTCTTTCGTTATGAGAAGAAGAGATGCAATAATAGAGAGAGTTGAAATATATTGTGGAAGGTGAGAACATGCGCTTACTTGTAGTAGAGGATAATGCTTCTTTATTAGAGTCTATCGTACAAATTTTACGTGATGAATTTGAAGTAGATACAGCGTTGAATGGAGAAGATGGATTATTTTTAGCACTGCAAAATATTTATGATGCAATTTTGCTTGATGTGATGATGCCAGGAATGGATGGGTTTGAAGTGATTCAGAAAATACGTGATGAAAAGATTGAAACGCCAGTTCTATTTTTAACAGCGAAGGATTCTTTAGAAGATCGAGTGAAAGGATTGGATTTTGGGGGGGACGACTATATCGTTAAGCCGTTTCAAGCAGCAGAACTAAAGGCGAGAATTCGTGCTTTATTACGTAGAAGTGGTGGCCTAACAACAAAGCAGACCATTCGATATAAAGAGATTGAATTGTTTGGAAAAGATAAAGATGTTCATGTAGATGGACAAGCAATTAAACTGACATTAAAACAGTATGAACTTTTAGAGTACCTCATTCAAAATAGCGGAAAGATTTTAATGCGTGAACAAATTTTTGATCGTGTTTGGGGATTTGATTCAGATACGACAGTAGCGATTGTAGAAGTGTATGTGCATCATTTACGTAAAAAATTAGAACCATTCGGTTATCAGAAAGATATTCAAACTGTTCGAGGTATTGGATATATATTAAAAGAACAATGAAAAAAGGAAGTATGTTTCAAAAAACACGCATTCGTTTGACTATAGTAAATTCATTAGTATTTATCCTATTAATAGGAATATTAGGGAGTATTATTTATTCATACACATATAAGCGCATTTATAGTGAAGTAGATACATCCATAGAAAAAATGGTTCAGCATAGAGAGATTTTAGATGATAAAAAATCACCTAAAAAATTTAAGGGATATCTTCGAATTGGAGAATCAAGGATAGTGAAGTTAACTTGGAGTGGGCAAACAGTGGAGATAGGTAACGAAAATTCCAAATTGCGCCTTATTTTTGAAGAGAACTTAGAAAAATTTTATCCAAAAAAGTTAGGATCTTTTCAAGATATTGAAGTGCAAGGGTTATATTTTAGGACATTTTCTTTTCAAGAAGATGGAAAAATAGTTCAAATTGTACGTGATATAACAGCTGAAGAAGAGATGCTCAATACTTTATTCTTAATTCTTGTTATCGGTTGTAGCATAGGAAGTGTATGTGCAATAGGTATCGGCTTTTTCCTAGCTGGTAGAGCACTCATACCTATTCAAAATTCATGGAAAAAACAGCAGCAGTTCGTTTCAGATGCATCACATGAATTAAGAACACCGCTTGCAGTTATTCAATCAAAAACAGATGTATTATTCCAGTCCCCATCCGCTACTATAGAAGAAAAAGCGATGGATATCTCTACAATTTCAAAGGAATGTAGGCGGTTATCGAAGCTCGTTGTCAATTTATTGTTGTTAGCACGTTCGGATTCTAATCAGATTGAGATGGACAAGAAAACATTTGGACTGGATAAATTGTTAGAGGAAATCATAGATCCATATAAAGAAATTGCCTCTTATCAAGAAAAAGAGATGATGTTAAAAGTAGAACGCGACATATTGTTTATGGGTGATAGAGAGAGAATCCATCAAATGATGGTCATACTGTTAGATAATGCGATGAAGTATACGAATGAAGGTGGGCATATTCAAATCGATTGCACGCAAACGAGCAATTCAATTCGTATACGGGTGAAAGATAATGGGATAGGGGTTAAAGAAGAAGATATTCCGAAATTATTTGATCGTTTTTATCAAGGTGATAAAGCTAGAAGTGCATCAGAAGGAGCAGGGTTGGGTCTATCGATCGCTAATTGGATTGTAGAAAAGCATTATGGGAAAATATCAGTAGAGAGCAAATGGGGAGAGGGTACTTGTTTTAAAGTGATTTTCCCAAAAAATCAAAGAATATAAGTGAGAAGACGATCTTGTTATTACAAGATCGTCTTTTTAAGGGAAAGTTAAGAAACCATTTATATCATGTATTACATAAGGGAAAAAGTGGTTTTAGAGTTTTTCGATTGAATTATATCAATCATAATGTTATTTCGAACAGTGATGAGAATTAGCCTACTATTTGCGGACTAGTTAAAGTTTCACTTTATGTATAGTATTAAAATCTTTGTGGGAATGATGGAGAAGAAAGTGTAGGAGGGAGGAAGCAATTTTGAAAAAGAAAATGATGACGGTATTCACTATTGGAGTAATGAGTTTAAGTATATTAGGGGGTGCCTCTACTTCTGAAACATTAAAAGGAAAGACAGACTATGCACAGAGTAGTAAAGAACAATTAAACAATGGAAAGGTACATGCAATACATACAGAAGAAAAAGCAGAGAAATTAGGTATTGAAACGGAAGGAAAAGAACAAATTACGCTAGAAAAAGAAATTCATGAAACGGAAGTAGGAAGAGAAGCAGAACAGTTAGGGATTTCGATTGAAGGAAAAGATGTTGGAACTCTTTCAGAAGAAATATATGAAGCAAAAGTGAAGCAAGAAGCGTTAAACCTAGGGATATCTGTAGAGAACACATCGATTGTGGATGTAATAAGCCAAATCAATGAAATCAAAATTAATAACGAAGCAAATAAATTAGGCGTTTCGACGGAAGGAAAAGAGATAGAAGACATTGCGGAAGAAATCTATGGAACGAAAGTGAGAGAAGAAGCAGGAAAGTTAGGGATTTCTCAAAAAGGAAAAGAGATAGAAGAGTTAGCACAAGAAGTGTACGAACAAAAAGTACAGGAAGAAGCAAAAAAATATCATATTGATTTGTACGGTAAAGATATATATCAAGTATTAAGAGAAATTAACGAACAAAAAGTGCTACAAATGGCAGATGAGCTTAATATGGACAAAACGAATATGAACATTCAAGATGTGGCAGAAAAAATAAAAAGAGATTATCCTGAAAAAGGAAAAGAATTAAATTTTGTACCGATGATTCGAACAGATGCTGATGCGTTTTATTCTTATTTAACGAATTAAAATAGGGCGTGAGAGTGATACGAAAATTGAAGTGGTATATATGTATAGCTTTACTATGTATAGCAGTATGGATTGTATATACAAACGGAATTACAAAGTATGTGGAGAAGTTAACATTTTCAAATGTACAAAATGGAAAACGAACGGAGTTTAGTAATAAGGATGAAAAGGTCATCTTATCAAATGTACCTCTAATTCAGCAATTACCAGAGCTAGATAGAGGTTGTGAAGTGACAAGCTTAGCGATGATGTTACAATACGCGGGTGTTTCTGTAGATAAGATGAAATTAGCAAATGAAATAAAAAAAGTAGATTTTATAGACGATGGTGTACGTGGGAATCCGAATGAAGGATTTGTAGGGAATATTTATACATTTTCTGAATCCGGATACGGTGTATATCATGAACCACTTTTTCAGTTAGCGAAAAAATATTTACCTAATAAAGCTGTGGACTTAACAGGGAAGAGTATAGAAGAAATGTATAAGAGTGTAAAAGCGGGGCAACCGGTAGTAATGATTACGAATGCAACATATGCACCATTGGATGAAGATGAATTTACTACATGGGAAACAAATAGTGGGGATGTTTCTATTACTTATAATGAACATTGTGTTGTACTTGTTGGATTTGATAAGGAATCTGTATATATTCGAGATCCCCTTAATGATAGTTTAGATGTAAAAGTACCGAGAGAAAACTTTGAACAGGCATGGGTGCAAATGGGAAGTCAGGCAATTAGTTATGTAAAGGGATCCAAATAAAGTGAAACTTTAATCAGTGGAGATTTTGTCCATCCCACACTGATTATGAGCCCTCACCAAGCGGGATGAATTAGGAAGCAGAGCATTAACTATATAACTATAAGGTGAGGGACGAAGATTTAAGGAATTATAAGAGAAGTTTTGTGGGGGTTGTTTTTTAGAAGAGAAGCTGTTAAGAAATAAGAGGATGTTAGCTATATATGCTAACGTCCTCTTATTTTTATGATTAAAATGTTTAGGAGAAGTGAATAGGTAAAAGTGCATAATTGACGAAAAAATTACATGTTATCATTATATATTGTTTTATATATGCTAATCGTATAAAATTACACAAGTGTTTCACATTACATAAAGGAGGCTTATTATGAAAAATATATTCAATTGGTTTAAAAATATGAGTATCAAGAAAAAATTAATCATTTCATTTTTTATTATTTTAACTGTACCAGGACTTATTATCGGTGGTGTTTCATATCAAACTACCAAAACAAATTTTGAACATCAAATTACAGATAAAGCAAAGGAAAATATTTCAGTTTTAAATACTGTTATTTCTCAAAATATAGAAGAGAAATTTGTTGATGCGACGTACTTTGCGGACATCTTAACAGAGGATACATATCCAAATGGACAAGAAGAAATAGTAAGAACGAAGCTAGCGCAATATATAAAGCTTCATCCAGAAGTAGAAGGTATTTATATTGGAACGCAGACGGGAAAGTTTATAAGAGAACCATTTATTCAAATGTCTGATGGGTATAATCCAACAGATAGATCATGGTATAAAGAAGCGCATGAAAATAAAGGAAAGGTAATTGTTACTGCGCCGTATCAATCAGCATCTACAAAAAATATGGTAGTGACAATTGCTAAAGAAGTAAAAGATGGTAAAGGTGTTATAGGCATTAACTTGAATTTGGATAACATCCTAAAGGTTTCAAAAATGATTAACATTGGTGAAAAAGGCTATGCGGTTATTTTAGATCAAAATAAGCAAATTGTTAGTCATCCATCTAAAAAACCAGGATCGAAAGTTACGGATTCTTGGATTAAACCAATTTATGAAAAAAAACAAGGAAATGTATTTTATACAGAACAAGATGATAAAAAGAATTTAATCTTTACAACAAATGAGAAAACAGGATGGAAAATAGTTGGAGTTATGTTTGACGAAGAAATTATTCAAGCGGCCAGTCCAGTTTTTTATAAGACTTTGATTGTCATAGCCATCGCTATTGTATTGGGCAGTGTATTAATTTATTTCATTATAAATTCTATTACAAGACCATTACGAAAGATAGCTGACTCGGCATATAAGATTAGTAAGGGAGATTTGACAGAGAAAATTACTATTTACTCCAAGGATGACATAGGAAAATTAGGGAATTCATTTAATGAAATGTCTACATCCCTACAAGATGTGATTACCCAAATTAGCTTTTCAGCAGAACATGTTGCAGCATCGGCAGAAGAGTTAACAGCGAGCGTACAGCAAGCGAATGATGCGACAGATCAAATTACAATTGCAATGGAACAAGTATCAGGTGGGGCTGAATCACAAAGCCAAGGTGTTGAGGAAGGAGCAGCTACATTACAACAAGTAAATACAGCAATTCAAAATGTAACTGGAAGCGCGGAGTCAATTTCCATCTCCTCATTACATGCGAGAGAAAGAGCTGAAGAGGGAGAAGAATTGGTTGAACAAACCGCAAAACAAATGCAGTCTATTTCTAGGTCGGTATCCCAGTCAGATGCTATTATTAAACTTCTCGATGAGAAATCAAAGCAAGTAGGGGCTATTTCTGAAGCAATTCAAAACATTGCTAATCAAACGAACTTATTAGCTTTAAATGCGGCTATTGAAGCAGCAAGGGCAGGTGAACAGGGACGTGGATTTGCTATTGTAGCAGATGAGGTTAGAAAATTAGCAGAGCAATCAGGAGAATCATCTGGAGAGATTGCAAATTTAATTGCAGAAATTAAGGCTGATATTGAACATACTGTTAAGGCGATGGATAATGTGAGTGGGGAAGTTCATCAGGGCTTAGAGGTTGTAACAAAAACGAAAGCAAGTTTTGCAGAAATTTTAAGTTCTACTACCCATATTGTTTCTCAAGTTAATCAAATGGTAGAAACAACGAAAAGAATCGCTGGAGATGCAAATGAAGTGACAAATGCTATTGATGAAATTGCAGCAGCTGCAGAAGAAAATACAGCTAGTATGCAAAGTGTTGCAGCTTCAACAGAAGAACAAGTTAATTCGATGGAAGAAATTAGTTCGGCTTCGCAAAACTTAGCTGAGATGGCAGAAGAACTACAAGCAATGACTAGTAAATTTAAAGTATAATAACAGTAAATAAGTAAGGTGAAAATCATATCACCTTACTTATTTTTCTATTCAGCGATTAGGGGAGTCATTAACGGGATGAAAAAAAGACTATGGAATTTATGGAAAACGATTACATTGTTAGTTTGTACAGTTGTAATTTTTTCTTTGCTTGTGACAGATATATTAATTAGTCATAATGTAGAACGGACAACGGAGGATAGCCAAGCAGAGAAAGCAAAAGCCATTGCCCATATTGTGGCGAATGATTCAGTTGTAATGAATGGTTTGATTGGGAAAGCCGATACTTCAGCAATTCAAACATATGCAAATAGAATATTAAAAAATACAGGTGTTCAATTTATTGTAGTTATGGACATGGATGGGATAAGGAAATCTCATCCAGATCCTCAAAAAATAGGTCATCATTTTATTGGGGGAGATGAAGGGCCTGCATTGGAAGGAAAGGAACATGTATCATTAGCAGAAGGAACTTTAGGTATTTCAATGCGAGTATTTGTACCAATATTTTCTGAAACAGGTGAACAACTTGGAGCGGTGGCCGTCGGTATTTCAGCAGATAATGTAAAAGAGAGAGTTAAGGAAAGTAGGCAGATTATTTATATCGGTGTCGGAGTTGGAGTATTGGTTGGAATTATAGGAGCAATATTGCTAGCTAGACATATAAAGAAAAGTTTATTTGGCCTTGAGCCACACAGGATAGCGAAAATTCTTGAAGAAAGAAATACGATGTTACAATCTGTAAAGGAAGGTATTATTGCTGTAGATAAAGAGGCGAGAGTAACATTAATTAATAATGAAGCAAAACGTCTATTTAAAAAGAGCGGACTTGAAGAAGATTTTATTGGTAAAGATGTTGAATTGTATATGCCTAATTCGCGTATAAAAGAAGTGTTGCAAACAGGAAAGATACAATTAAACGAAGAACAAAATATTTATGGAATTACGATTGTTACAAATCGTGTTCCTTTATATGTAAAAGGAGAAATAGTTGGCGCAATTGCAACATTTCGTGATAAAACAGAGATTAGAAAATTAGCAGAGGAACTAACTGGGATTAGGTTATATGCAGAAGCGTTACGGGCACAATCTCATGAATTTATGAATAAAATGCATGTCGTATTAGGGCTTACACATATGAAACAGTATGAAGAGTTGCAGAAGTATGTAAGCGGTATGGTATTAGAGCATCAATATGAAATTGGTGGGGTTATGAAAAGAATAAAAAGTCCAGTGTTTGCTGGCTTTTTATTAGGGAAACTTAGCTATGCTAGGGAAAAAAATATAAAGTTAATTATAAGTGAAGATTCTTACTTACCGGAAATATATGATGAAAGTATCATTCATGAACTTATTACGATTGTCGGAAATTTAATTGATAATGCATTAGAGGCAGTGACGAATTGTGAAAAAAAGCAAGTTGAAGTTAAGATGCAATATGGGGACACATTAACTATTACAGTACAAGATACGGGGAATGGCATACAAGAAGATGAAATGGATGTATTATTTACAAAAGGTTATTCCACAAAGGGAGATAACCGCGGTTATGGTTTGTATCTTGTAAAAGAAAGTATACAGCGAATAAATGGGGAAATTCATATTCATTCATTGGTAGGAGAGGGAACAACGATAACAATTGAAATACCTAAAGGTAGGGATGAGAGGCAAATATGATTAACGTTTTAATTGTAGAAGATGATCCGATGGTAGCAATGTTAAATACACATTATTTAGAGCAAGTGGGAGGGTTTGAACTTGTTCATGCAGCTAAATCAGTAAAAGAGGCGATTGAAGTATTAGAGAAATCACGAGTAGATTTAGTATTACTTGATATTTTTATGCCTGAAGAGACTGGATTTGAGCTGTTAATGTACATTCGGAATCAAGAAAAAGAAATTGATATTATGATGATTTCAGCTGTACATGATATGGGGAGTATTAAAAAGGCATTGCAATACGGCGTAGTAGATTATTTAATTAAACCATTTACATTTGAACGATTTAAAGAGGCGTTAACTGTATATCGAGAAAAACTCATTTTCATGAAAGAACAACAAAAAATTAGTCAATCGGAATTAGATTCACTACTTTTACAAAAAGAAAGAAGAGAATCTTTCGTTAATAAAGAGCTTCCAAAAGGGTTAACGAAGCAAACATTACAACTAATTTGGAAGGAAATCGAATCGCTTAAGGGACAAGCATTTACAACAGATGAAATGGCGCAATTAGTAGGAGTTTCAAGGGTTTCTATTCGAAAGTATGTAATGTTTTTGACCGAAATCGGAGTATTAGAGAATGAAATGGTGTATCAAAATGTGGGAAGACCGGTGAGTAAATTAAGATGTATTGATCGAAATAAAATAAGTTTTTATGTATAAGCGACTTATTATAAGTCGCTTATACTTTTTTTAATTACAAAAGCAGTTACAAAACTTACAAAAACTATTTTTAATATTGAAAGCGTTTTAATATTATTATTAAGAAAATAAGGGGGTGCCATATGGGGATTCAAAAGAATGTGGAAGCGGTATCATTTCCTGATGCAAATGAAGTACAAAGAGAATCTTTCGCTTCTAAAATGATGAATGTAAAAATCGGTGTTTTACCTTTACCGTTATATGTAGTACTGGCTGCTATTATTTATGGGGCATCTGTATATAACAAATTACCAGCAGATATGATTGGTGGATTTGCAGTTATTATGATTATGGGTATTTTCTTAGGTGACATTGGGATGAGAATTCCAATTTTAAAAAATATCGGTGGTCCAGCAATTCTTTCATTATTTATTCCATCGTTACTTGTATTTTTTAACTGGATGAATCCAGCTTCAATGGAAGCTGCGACTATGTTAATGAAAAAATCGAACTTTTTATATTTATATATTTCTTGTTTAGTAGTTGGAAGTATTTTAGGAATGAACCGCAAAGTGTTAGTGCAAGGTTTTGTTCGTATGTTTATACCTTTAGTAGTAGGAACATTAGCGTCTATAGCAGTAGGCTTACTAGTCGGTTCACTATTTGGATTTGAAATGAAGAAGACATTCTTCTTTATTATCGTACCTATTGTGAGTGGTGGTATCGGGGAAGGGATTTTACCATTGTCGTTAGCTTACGGTGATATTTTAAATGAGTCATCAGCAACATTTGTATCACAGCTTATTCCTGCAGCTATTATCGGTAATATGTTTGCAATTGTGAGCGCAGGCTATATGAAACGTTTAGGTGAGAAGAAACCAGAGCTTAGTGGTAACGGTGTATTAGTGAAAACAGATAATCAAGCAGAATTATTAAAAGAACAAAATACAGAGAAGCCAATTGACTTCTCATTAATGGGAGCAGGTTTATTAATTGCATGTACGTTCTTTATCTTCGGAGGATTTGCTTCTAAGTTCATCGGTATTCCTGGGGCAATTATTATGATTTTCTCAGCAGCACTTGTGAAGTACTTTAAATTAATGCCAGCAAAAATGGAGCAAGGAGCATTCCATTTATATAAATTTATTTCAAAGAATTTAACTTGGCCGTTAATGGTCGGTTTAGGATTGCTATATATTCCGTTAAAAGATGTAGCGGCAGTTTTTTCTGTAGGATATGTTGTTGTGTGCGCATCGGTTGTTCTTACAATGGTAGCAACAGGTTTTCTTGTAGGGAAAGTGATGAAAATGTATCCAGTTGAATCAGCGATTGTAACTGGATGTCATAGCGGCTTAGGTGGAACTGGAGATGTTGCTATTTTATCAGCTTCAAATCGTATGGAATTAATGCCGTTCGCGCAAATTTCAACGCGTCTAGGTGGAGCTGCAATGGTCGTAACAGCGACAATTTTATTGAAAATGTTTTCATGATCAACAAGCTAGCTATATGAATATAGCTAGCTTGTCAAATTAAGGGGAGATTATAAGTATGTTAGAAAATCAAATTAATGAAAGATCATTGTTATTGCATAAAGAGTTAGTCGGGAAAATTGAAATTACAAGTAAAGTAGAAGTGAATTCAGCGGATGATTTGAGTCTGACGTATACACCAGGGGTAGCTGAGTCTTGCAAAGCAATTGCAGCAGATGAGGAAACAGTTTATGACTATACAGCACGTGGTAATATGGTAGCAGTTGTTTCAGATGGAACTGCAGTACTTGGTTTAGGGAATATTGGACCGAAAGCGGCTATGCCTGTTATGGAAGGAAAAAGTATTTTATTTAAGAAGTTTGCGAATGTAGATGCTTTCCCATTATGTTTAGGAACGACTGATGTAGATGAAATCGTTACCCTTGTAAAAAATTTGGAGCCTACATTTGCAGGTATTAATTTAGAAGACATTGCAGCACCACGTTGCTTTGAAATTGAAAAACGATTAAAAGAAGAAACGAATATTCCTGTATTCCATGATGATCAACATGGGACGGCTATTGTCGTTTTAGCAGCTGTTATTAATGCATTAAAAGTTGTAAGTAAACAGATGGATAATGTGAAAATTGTTATTAACGGTGCGGGTTCGGCAGGAATTGCAATTGGAAAATTATTATTAAAAGCTGGTGCAAAACACATTACGTTAGTTAGCTTAGAAGGTATTGTTTGTGAAGGTGAAACATGGATGAACGAAGCGCAAATTGAAATTGCAAAGAAGACAAATCAAGAATATGTACGTGGAACATTAAAGGAAGCGATTCATCAAGCCGATATTTTCATTGGTGTATCTGCTCCTAACGTATTAACGAAAGCACTTGTAAAGACGATGAATGAGAAAGCAATTGTGTTTGCAATGGCGAATCCAATTCCAGAAATCTTCCCAGAAGATGCATTAGAAGCCGGGGCAGTTGTAGTAGGAACTGGGCGTTCTGATTACTCAAATCAAGTAAATAATGTATTGGCGTTCCCTGGGATATTCCGCGGTGCGTTAGATGTGCGCGCGACTGATATTACAGAAGAGATGAAATTAGCGGCGGCATATGGGATCGCTAACATCATTACGGACGAAGAGCGTAATGCGAATTATGTAATTCCAAATCCATTAGATAAAAGAGTTGTTCCAAGTGTTGCAGAGGCGGTAGCAAAAGCAGCTATTGATTCAGGTGTGGCGCAAATTATGAAAATGCCAAGTTATTAATAGTCAAAAGCAGTGTCTTAAAAGGCACTGCTTTTTTTGAGATAAGAAATCAAAATAATGAAGAAGTGTAGAACTATTCATGTCCTTTCAATATTTATCCCGCTATTTGTGGGCAGTAAGACTCTCACCTCAAAATTCAGCGGATGAATCGAAGTACGTGACGTAGAAATTACATTGTTGTAAGGAAATATGTTAGTCTTTTCACTCTACCCAGCATTAATCACAAACTGATCATAATATGTTTCATTTACATATATATTTAATATCCATAATCCAGATGATGGTAGTGACATGAAGAGGGGAAGTTCTTTTATTGTAGTATCAACTGTATTTGAAGTAGTCCAAGTTGATTTGGAAGTCTCTTTTGGAACGATTACTGGTGTTGGAAGGGTAGAGCCTTGTTTTAAAGCAATAATAGATAGTTTTCCAGTTGGCATTTGAGGATCTAGAAAGTACCACATAATTTCATTTTGTTCATTTGCGACAATAGTGGTATCAGCCATTGCAATTTTTCCTTCGATACCTTTTAAAAGTATTTTTCCTTCTACGAAGGATGACGCTTCTTCCCAATTCACATCTTTTAAAACACTAAGGTGAAAGAAGGAAGGTGCATTCATTTGAGAGGATGATGTTGTTATGACTTCTTTTTTCGATTCTTTTGAATCGGGTTGCGCTTGTGTGCATCCAGTGATGAGGAAGGAGAGAAGTAGCATAGTTCCGATTTTTTTCATGGTGCCACACTCCTAGTTTGTATTGTTAGTGTAATTGTATTTGCTAGAAGGCGGGACAATTCCTTTAAAGTATAAAAAGAGGTCGTAAGTTTTGTACGACCTCTTTTGACATTTTTTATTATTTATTTTCATCTAGGAATAAGACCATATGCTCTTCATCCCAATATTGTCCGTTATATTTCAATGACCGTTCTTGCACACCAAATGTTTTAAAGCCTAATGATTCGTAAAGTTTCTTCGCGCCATCGTTTCCGACAACAACATCAAGCATAACTTGTTCTACTTCTAAAGATTTAGCAAGTTCAAGACATTCTTTAATCAGTGCTTTTCCTGCTCCAAGTCCACGTGCTTTTGGAGATACGTATACTGAACCGATTTTTGCTTTGTGCTCTTGTTTTACATATGGTTTCGTTTCCAGCGTTGCAACTCCGATTAATTTGCCATCTTTAAATGCACCTAGTGTATAGTTTTCATCTTGTGCTAATTTCTGTGCTTTATATTCAATAGCACACTCTTTATTAATAATATCTTCATAAGAAGAGCTGAAAGCTTCCGGATTTTGTTTTAATCCTTCTACGCGAAGTTCTAAGTAAATTTCTGCTTCGTCTTTTGTTAATACATGGATATCCAATTATATCACCCTCCAAATATTTGATAAATGTACTTTTATCCCGCTATTCGCGGGCAGTAAGACTCTCACCTCAAAATTCGGCGAATGTGAGAAGGTTATGTGGGGGATAACTGCCCGTAAAAGCTCAATTGGTATGGTCTAATAATCAGTGGAGATGGACAAAACCCCCACTGATTAAAGTTTCACTTTATTTTATATTGAAATAAGAATAATTTCAAAAGCCTAGCTTATATGAGCTGGTTTTATGAACAAAATAACACCAGTAGTGTTTACTACTACTGGTGATTTCACACACATATTATTCAAAAGGTAGCTTGATTATAAAGCTTGTTCCCACTCCTAATTTGCTTGTCACTTGAATGGAACCGTTATGCAATTCTACGATTTCTTTTGCAACAGCCAGTCCGATACCTTTTCCTCCAGTTGCCCTTGTTCTGGATTTATCAACACGATAAAAACGTTCAAAAATATGTGTGATATCTTCTTCAGGAATACCTTCACCTTCATCTTGTACATCTATTGTAAAATAATCTGTTTCCGTTAGTACGTGTATCGTTATAGATGTGTTTTCTGGTGAATGTTGATAAGCATTGTGCAATAGATTTAACATAACTTGTTCCATACGTCTTTCGTCTATATAAACTTCTAAATCATCTTTGCAATATACATGAAGTTGCATTTGTTTGTTTGTTAATGTTGTTTTTGTTTTTTCAACGATTCGCTCTAAAAAGGGTTGAAGCAGCATTTTTTGTTTTTTTATAACAAACTGGTGTTGTTCTAATTGTACAAGCATAAATAAATCTTGTACAAGATCGGTTACACTATCTGTTTCATCTTCAATGATTTGTAAGTATTCTTCACGTTCTTCTTTCGTTAAAGAGTCTCTCTTTGCTACATTTGCATAACCTTTCATATAGGTTAATGGAGTTAATAATTCGTGAGCGATACTAGCGAGAAATTCATTTCGTTCCTTTTTCATATACGTAAGTTCACTGGATAAATCTTCAATGGTTTTTGCTAAGCTTCCAAGTTCATCATTACGTTTAATTCCTAATTGAATCGGCTTATTTAATTTGGACATTTTTTCTGTTGCTCTCTTCATCTTTATAAGCGGCTCTGTAATAACACGGGAGAAGAAAAAGACAGAAATAGTTGTTAAAATAAGTGTTAAAATACTAACGATGATAAATTGATTCATGAGTCTAAGTAACATATTTTCTAAAAATGATGTCTTTAAAAACATGTGTAAGTTACCATTGAAGTCTTTTGTTCTAATCGGGCTTACTGTTGAGATGAATTTTGATTTTTTCCAGTTCTTTTCTACTATTAAGCCATCTCTTGTAATAGGTTGTGTTTTGCATTGGAGTTGTTGCTGCATATCTTTTGTTACAGTAGCTGAGGCAGATGTGATTTTTCCAGAATTATCAGTTATAACGATAATTATATTAGAATTAGTAAGTGATTCTGTTTCCATTAAATCTTCAGCGGCATGCTCAATAGTGAAAATGGGCGATTCAGGATGTTTGTAATGTTCAGTATATATTTTTTTCGGAGTGTATTCGCTCCATTTTGCACGACGTTCAATCATATCACGATAATGATTTCCTTTTTCCAAAAGAGTAATCGTTTCCTCTTCAACCCGCATTTTTGAAAGGCTTTTATAAAAAGATACGAAAGCGATTGTTTCAATACATAAAGCTAATATTAAAAAGTATGTCCCAACTTTAAGTGAAAGTTTGCTCATTTTCTCACCATACCTTATTTCATATAAAATTCAACTAATAATCCGTGCGGAGGTGTCCATCCTTACGGATTATTAGTTGAACAGATCGGGCTTTTACGGTCAGTGATATATCACTGACCGTAGTAATTAGTCACTTTTCCATTTATATCCTACTTTATAAATAGTCTCTAAAAAATCCTCCACTGGAAATCCTTTTTTGCGTAATTTATCACGGATATTGCGAATATGTGAATCAATTGTTCTATATTCGATGTCTGTTTGATAGCCCCAAATTTTTTCAATTAGATCATCGCGGCTGTAAGCGCGGTTTGTATTTTGTAAAAATAGTCCAAGCAACGAAAATTCGATAGGAGTTAGTGAGATTTTTTCGTCATAAACTGTGACAGTATGTTTCGTTTTATCCCACTCAATACCTTTGAAGCTAACAAATCCATTTTTCTTTGTACGGCGTAATATAGCCTCAATTCGCGCGACTAATACATGCTCATCAAATGGTTTTGTAATATAGTCATCTGCTCCTAGTGTAAGACCTTTAACCATATCGTAATTTTGGTTGCGGGCTGTTAGCATAATAATTGGAACGTTGGAAAGTTGACGAATTTGATAACAAGTATCCCAACCATCCATATTTGGCATCATAACATCTAATAAAATAATATCGAAGTCTTTTTGTTCGATTAATTCCAGCGCTTCAAGGCCAGATGTAGCTTTCATGCAAAAATAGCCACGAGGGCTTAAGAAAAGATCTAATAATCGTAACATACGTTGTTCATCGTCTACTAATAAAATTTTTACCATAATCTTGTGCACCCCAAACTATTCATTCTACTTGTATAGTTTACATGAAAATAATAAAAAACTCTTTTTATGTGATTGAATGGATAGCTGATTTTTTCGTTTAGGGCAATTGACATAAAAAATGCACTAGTTTTGCACAACTATTTTTTATAATGGAAAACGTAGCGACACAAAATACCCTATGTTGCGACATAACGTCATGTCATTTTATTTATAAAATGACAATTCCATTCTATTGTGTATGTGAGATAGAGAGGATTTTCGTATTCACCTCGCATCGGATAAGGAAAAACTCCTATCTCACACTTTTTTTATTATAAAGGGGATTATACACATGAGTAAACCAGAAGAATGTTTATAAAAAGAAAAGCAAGATCGTAATGCAGTTGTAATGTGTGTTGCGGTATCTATGCTTATTATTGTTAGTTGTGTAAATAAAATTTTCGGAATTTCATAATAGATAGAAAAAAAGCTTATTGTTTCTTTAAGAAGCAATAAGCTTTTTTGTTTCATTCTATATAATAAACCAAGGCAGAATGGCTAGTCCGGAAGTTAAAATTGCTGTAGCAAATATGAAAAAGATAACTTGTTTGTTTTGTTTCATGTCACATTCCATTCTCCTCTACATATCAATTGAATGCTGTTCGTTCATTTGATATGTTTAGTATAACGGATGGAAAGGATTGGAACAATCGATAAACGTGACATGAAGATTACATTGTTGTAATGAAAAAAGCATCTTTATTGATAAGAAGATGCTTTTGAAAAGTTATATTAAAGTGCTAATCATGTAAGGATAAAACCATATGTTCTTCGTTAAACCTTCCATACAAACTTTTAAATATATTTCTGCGTCCTCTGTTGTTAATAAGCGAATTTCCATAGTTGTAACCTCCTTGGTGGATTTCAAATAAATCCATTACTTTTATAAGATTGAGTATGTGTTTTGTTAGCAGTCTCTTTTAATTTATAAAAAAATATACTACAATGTTTTGTTTTAATTGTTTAATGAAATCATATATTAATTTAGTTAACTATTTAAGTATTTAATATATTACATTTTTATAACTAAAATAACTCCTCAATTGAGGAGTTATTTGTTAAACATTCGATTGATAGCCATCAATTCGTTCAGGATGTGTGTAAATATTACAAGATTCATTTCTAATAAAACCTACGACTGTAATGCCTAAATCATGAGCGAGTTGTAATGCTAATTTTGTTGGGGCAGATTTAGACAGAATAATTTCACAGCCGATTTTTGACACTTTTAGTAAAATTTCAGATGAAATACGTCCGCTAAATGCGATGATTTTTCCTTTGATAGATATGTCGTTGCGCAAACAATAACCATATATTTTATCTAATGCATTATGTCGTCCGATATCCATTCTTGAGATAAGGATGTTGTTTCGATTGCATAGGGCAGTATTGTGAACACCACCAGTTTGACGAAACGTAGTGGAAGATTGCTGTAAGGAATTCATTAAGTAAAAGCATTCTTCAGGAGTAATTTTTACATGTATATCATGTAAATGTTTTGCTTTTGCTGCATCATTTACAAAAATAAAACCTTGTCTACTTTTTCCGCAGCAAGAAGTGACGTATCGTTTATTATATAAAGTTTGATATAGTGGATTCACTTTTGATGATTTTACATGGACAATTCCGTTTTCTTTTTGGATCCATAATTCTTCAACATCTTTATAGGAAGAAACAACTCCTTCAGAAATTAAAAAACCAATTACCATGTCTTCAATGTAATTTGGTGTGCATACGACTGTTACATATTCTTCACCATTTAATTTAATTGTAATAGGAGATTCTGTAACAACCTCATCAATTTGCTTTGAAAATGTACCAGATTGATAGTGTACAATTGTATACGTCTCTTGTGTAAGCCCCATATTAAATCCCCCTCGTATAGTATATT
>NUMR01000103.1 GCA_002578045.1 Bacillus cereus | reverse complement strand
AAGGCCAAGAAAATGTTTAGATTGGAAAACTGCCCACGAAGCGTTTCAGGAGGAACTGTCGCACTTAGATTGATAAACTGTTATATTAAAAACTATTGATGAAAAGTGTATGCTATTTGTAAGTCGTTTTATTATTTCCTTTAGGGCCGAATTCATTCGGTCTTATTTTTTTATGTGATAAACACTTTTATAGGAGCATTACATTTCACTAGATGAACTTAACGAAACGAGCGAATAGAAGCAAAGAAAAAAGAATTGATCTATCTATTTGCAATTTTTAACATTTATAAACAGGTAAACATTCCAATGTCAAAAAAATTAAAAAAGGTAACCGCTCTTTCCATGGTTGCTGGATCAATCGGACCACTTCTACTATTTCTCTTTGTTATTATCGGTCACGATCCTTGGTATGCGCCGCAATACATCATTCCGATTACAGGGATGTTAGTCGGTAACGCAATGACTGGTGTTTCTCTTGGTGCAAACACGTTTTAATAAGCGGTGTCAGTTGAAAGAAATGGACTATACTGTGCGGTAAATGGCCGTTTATTCACGGTGAATGAAATTATATCAACGTTTCGATAAGAAATATCCACTTACCGACAAAACCTGACAACAGTAGCAATGTAAACAACAAGAGGAGGCAATGTAATAATTCTACCTCCTCTTTTCCTTACGCCTTCTTAACGAACTGTGATTTTAACTTCATAGCTCCGAAACCGTCAATTTTGCAATCAATATCGTGATCTCCATCAACTAGACGAATGCTCTTTACTTTCGTACCAATCTTCACAACTGAAGACGTGCCTTTTACTTTTAAATCTTTAATTACAGTAACAGAATCGCCATCTTGAAGAATATTTCCGTTCGCATCTTTTACAACTTTTGCACCATCGTTATTTTCAGCTTCCGCTTCTTGGCCCCACTCATGTGCACATTCTGGGCATACGAAAAGAACGCCATCCTCATACGTATATTCTGAATTACATTTTGGGCAATTTGGTAAAGTAGCCATACATTCATTTCCTCCGTTCATTATTTATACGTAAAAATCAAATTTGATTTTTACGTAATGATAAAGTGAAACTTTAATCAGTGGGGGTTTTGTCCATCCCCCACTGATTATGAGCCTACACCAATCGGGCTTTTACGGGCAGTTATCTCCCACCTAACTTCTTTACTCCAGCCGAATTTTGAGGTGGGAGTCTTACTGCCCACAAATAGCGGGATAAATAGAATTTTTATAACATTTCTTTATACTGCCATAGTCTCACGTTATTGACAAGCCTATCCCAAATTCTCATTTTTTTATTGTATTTTACAAAATTTCAATTATTGTGCCATTCCTTATTGCTTTCCCAATAAAGTGAAACTTTAATTAGTGGAGGTTTTGTCCATCCCCCACTGATTATGAGCCTACACCAATCGGGCTTTTACGGGCAGTTATTTCTCACCTAACTTCCTCGCATNNAATTTTGAGGTGGGAATCTTACTGCCCACAAATAGTGGGATAAATAATGTTTCACATGAAACCGCCCATATTCCGTATTACATTTCCTTCCCACCATACGTGTAAAGCCTTTTCTACCTGCTACAAAATATGAAAGACGCCCTTTTCAAAAAGGCGTCTTTTTATAGTTGAAAATTTATTAATATAATGCTGATTACTTCGAGCATACTCATTTGTACATCCTTTTCTTCATACGTAACTAATTTTATGTTCATCATATCTCCTCCAGTATAATGAAACTTTTTTAACCATTATATACCAAATAATAAAATGAACAATTCCTATATAAAGAAGACAATACAGCCTACTCCTACTGTATTGTCCCTTTTCTTCCCTACCATTTCTCTCTACACATCTCAATTAAATGTAGTAAGTACCTCTTCGTCATACCAGCCCTTCTCCACCTTGAGAGCATTCGCTTTTCTTTTGGATTATTTCGTATTCGCTCTACTTCTTTTAGTAAAGGCTCCCATTCTTTCACTGAACGTTCTAACAAGTATTGCAATCCTCTATCTTTTGAGTCGATTGTTTTATTCTCTAACGTATATAAAATACGTCCCATCGTAACGACAGCAAATTCCACCCATTCTTCTATAAAAAATAAATACGGACGCTCCGCTTTTTCACTCCAATAATGTTCTACGTTATATTTCATAGTATTTACTACATCGTCCCATTGTATTTGAAACGGAAGATCTTCTGCTTCTTTCCCGATAACTGTAATGCCTTGTTTTTTCAATGTCCACCATGTGACCGCATTAATATCCCAATGCCCAATATCCGCCTTACCATTTGCACAATACACGTACTCATTCATTTCATCATTGTATTTCCCTAAATCAGCAAGCGGAATATACATACCATCCATTCTTTTACCTAAGTTACTTTTACTAAGTTTATTATGCAGTTCTATTATTCGTTGTTTTTCAACTTCATTCACGCAATCATGTATGACTGCAACAAAATCAACATCGCTCGTTTCTATATGAAATGCACCTAGTGCGATGGAGCCGTAAACGTATACCCCTACTATTTTTTCCTCTAAAAAAATTTCTTTTAACCCTACTATGTACTGCTTCATTAACTGTTTTACTTCTGCCGATAAAGCATGTTTTATTACATTCTCCACATCTATCCCTCCATATAAAAAAGCCTTTGCAAATTCGCAAAGGCTTCCTAATTTATAAATATTTCTCGATTTCTTCGTAAACATCCTTCAAACGAGGATTTCCTTCTCCAACAATTTCTCCATTTACAAGAACAACTGGATAAAATAAATCTTCCTCCACTACTCGCTCTGCGAATGCTTTTTTATCCTCCTCTTCTTGTTCTTCTTGAAAATCAATATACTCAAACTTAAATTTATTTTCTTGTCCTTCATATTTACGACCAATCGCCGCTTGTAACCATTCAAACGTTTCTGTTGAAGATGGCATTCCAACACAGCTCGCACAAATTACTTTCGTCCCATACACTTGAACATTCACCATTTCTTCTCCCCCACTTCTTGTTCTAACAGCATATTCAGATGTCTTATTAAATAAGCACATCATTTTACAAACATATTCCATACCCCTATACTGAAAAAACACGTTGTACACATGATACAATATTTCGACAATAAAACAAGAAGAGAAAAAATAGATTTTCCCCTCTATCTTGATTATAATAAAACTGATGAAAGGAGTCGATAAAAATGGAAAACCCAAATATGCAAGAACAAGTACTAGAAGTATTAGATAAATTACGTCCGTTCTTACTTCGCGATGGCGGTGACGTTGAATTAGTAGACATTGAAGAAGGTATCGTAAAACTACGCCTTATGGGTGCATGTGGAAGCTGCCCAAGTTCTACAATCACACTAAAAGCTGGTATCGAGCGCGCGTTACTTGAAGAAGTACCAGGCGTTATTGAAGTAGAACAAGTATTTTAATTAAAAGCGGCGGCGGCTTGTTCAAAATGTGAGGGGGATGGAGTTTCTGACATAGAGGCGCTTTTTGCCTCGGCGGAAGAAGCGAAGCCACCGAACATTTTAGCCGCTGGAGCTAGATATTATTTAAAAGCGGCGACTTGTTCAAAATCGCTTTCTAAAAAGGGACCAATTTTGGTCTCTTTTTTATCCAGCTATTTGCGGGCAGTAAGACTCCTTCCTCAAGGAACGTGAAGGACGTAGCCCAGTGAGTAGGTGGGAGATGAATTGGCTTCGGACAAGAGATGGCAGAAAGCCATCTTAATTGTTCGACAGGTAGTAAAGTATTACATACAATTGCGGTATTAAAAAGAGACCTCAATTGGTCCCTTTTTATACTTTTAAGATAGCCAATCTAATTTTCTAATCCCTAGCCTATCAACTGGTAAACGAAGTGAGCCATAAAAATGCTTCATAAATTGCTCAGAGCGGTTCACATCGTGTAAAATGGCTTCTAAGCGATCTCTATATATGCTTTTTTGTTCTTCGTTTCCAGTTTGATAATATCGTTCGACTGTTTCAAAATAGTGAAGCGGGAATAGAATCCTTGCAAATAATAAGCGCCAACCAAATGAGGATAGCGAATAATTACGTTCATAATCTGTAACAAATTGAACGATTGTTTGCTCCCAGTCTTTCTTTTTTTCTATCGTCATATGGCGAATCCATTCTGCTATATCTCGAGTTGGGTGATCATACACCCAATCAAAAGGGAGTTTTAGACGCTTCGTTTGATGCCATAATAAAGGTGTAAATCGTTCTTGGCAAATTGTTGCTGCATCGGTTATTTGCGGCGTATCATCCATTTCTGTATCGACAACATATTGAATTGCATTTTCTGCAACTCCTAGGTAATATGGGAAGGATTCAATAAACAATTGATCGAATACATCTAAAGGGTGGTTCATCATTTGTGATTGCCAAAACTTTTCTAATTGATCGAGCCTTTTTTCCCATAACGATTTCCATTCACCAATACGGCTTAATTGCTCGATTTCTTCCGGAAAGAATGCACCTCGTTTATGGAATATAGAAAGCTCGCTTCCTAATGACATAGCATGTCGTTCTAACGTACGCATACCTTTTAATAAGCAGTAATTTTTTTCTTCTATCTCACTTACATAGTAGCCGTGTATAGTCGGAACGAAAGTCGCCACAGTTATATCCCCTTGCTGGTTCATATAATCACTGAGCTTTTTCATCTCTACAAGTACTTCTTCCTGCATTTCTCCAATTGGAACAAGTACATAAATTTTGTTGCGAATCCAAAAGCTTTTATAGGGGCCAAGGGGGATTAATTCTTTAACATGCATGTGATAATGCTCATAAATATGCTGAATCATCGCAGTCGCCACCTATGGTTTTTCTATATATATATGAGCTTGTGCTCGCCTTTCATTCCTATGCACATGATAAAGCAACGAAACGTATACAAATACTAAAAAAAAGGTGATAAACATGAAAGAATCCAATCAACTACAAGAAAGAGCATTACAACTATTACAAGAACGTGGTGTAACCATTGACGACATTGCTGAACTCGTTCATTTTCTTCAAAAAAAATACCATCCAAATTTAGAGATGGAAGAATGTCGTTATAATGTAGAACGTGTATTATCAAAACGTGAAGTACAAAATGCACTTATTACTGGCATTGAACTTGATGTCCTTGCTGAAAAAGGAATGCTAAGTGAGCCGTTACAAGATATCGTAAAACGTGATGAAAGCTTATACGGAATTGATGAAGTTATCGCACTTTCTATCGTGAACGTGTACGGCTCTATCGGTTTCACGAATTTTGGATATATCGATAAATTAAAACCAGGTATTTTAGAATACTTAAATGACAAATCAACTGGAAAGGTGCATACATTCCTTGATGATATCGTTGGCGGAATCGCTGCCGCTGCTTCCAGTCGATTAGCACACCGAGCTGAACACTCGGAATAATAATACTTTCTAGGCCGTCAGTTTCACACTGACGGTCTTTCACATTCCATCATCATGAATTCTCTTTCGCGGCTCAAAAAAATAGGCCCTTGTTGAAAACCTATATTTTTATATAGCGTAATCGCTCTTGTATTAAATGTCGCTACGCTTAATCGAAACATTTTTGCATTAAACTCTTTCGTGGCAAACGCTATTCCAGCTTGGAAGAATTCTTTCCCCATTCCTTTCCCAGTTAACGCTGGCTTCATGCCAAGTCCAATATCAATTACATCTTCTCCACCATATAAATGAGCATCTCTTCCCCCTGGTACTTGTGCATTTTCTCCAAAACAAAAATAGCCGATGAACTCTCCTTGATCGTCACAACAGCCATAATACGTTCCATCGAATAGCTCTTCCATTACTTCTTTCTCGCCTGAAAAACTATATAAATTATATGGTTCCTCGTACGTCCACGTATTTATCTCATTCGCTTCTTCTTCTGTTAACTTATGTATATCCATCTTCCCTTTCCCCCTATTATATTTCTACTGACAATATTCGATATTCATCTTATCATTCATCTTTTTTAATGTATTTTTAAATTTTTCTATTTTATTTTTATGGAGGATCTTTCTTATTATGTTACGATTAAACAGAATCATTTAAATTAAGGTGGTGACAATATGAATTACTTTTCTTATCTATCTTTAGAAGAGAAACGAAAAATTTTCTATAAAGAGCCTCTAAGTTTTTCAAAGGATATAGAAAAAAGTCAATTAGCTTACGCATTAGGCGCTACACTTTATACACCCGGAACTAAAGAAACGATTGCTGAAGACATTATTAGAAAAAAGCATACAGGCGCTACATCAATTATTCTTTGTCTAGAGGATTCTATTAGTGATGAGGAGGTAAAACTTGCAGAACAAAACATCGTCGTTCAAATACAGCAAATCGCCAACTTAGTCAGTGCCAACATACTAAGTCAAGCAGACATCCCCCTTCTTTTTATTAGAGTTCGAAAACCAAGTCAAATGAAGACAATTGTTACTGAATTAGGTAGTGCTGTTCATTGTTTATGTGGTTTTGTCTTTCCAAAGTTCACACCAATGAATGGGAGGACTTATATCGATCAGCTTGCATATATAAACGAGTTATACTCGTTATCGCTTTACGGAATGCCTATTTTAGAATCACCGGAAATCATGCATAAAGAAACTCGTTTAGAATCACTATTACAAATAAAAAATTTGCTAGATTCCTATTACGATTTCATCTTAAACATACGAATTGGTGCTACAGATTTTTCAAGTATATTTGGCATTCGTCGTAACAAGTATACTCCTATCTATGATATTACTGTTATTCGTGATTGTGTTTCAGACATTATTAATATTTTCTCTAGAGCGAATCACCAATATATAATTTCAGGATGTGTATGGGAGTATTTTTCTAATGATTATGAAGACGGTCTCATTCATGAAGTATCGCTTGACCAAGCGCATGGTTTAATCGGAAAGACAGTTATTCACCCTTCTCATATTAAAGTTGTACAGGCAATGCATATTGTCACAATGGAAGATTATTTAGATGCAAAGTCAATTTTACAAAATGCCAATACATATAACGGCGTGTTAAAAAGTAGTTTTGCTAACAAAATGAATGAAGTAAAGCCACATTATAACTGGGCTCGCAAAACCATTTTAAAATCTAATATTTACGGGGTGCTACATGAAAATAAAAAATTCACCGATCTCCTTATTACAAACGCAAAACAACACGTATAACATTTTAAATACTATAAAAGTTCATGTAGAAATACGTGATAATCCATATAACTTAGCGCTACCCAATCTTTTTCAAATGGCTGCGAGGATAAATAAGAAACGTAGTTTTTTATTTGTGAGTACAATTCTTGGAAAGCATCTTCCTATTAAACCTGTAGTCTCTCTAGCAAGTGGACTTGCTCTCGCTGCAAGATATATGGAAATACTGCATAATACTTTTCATCCATTTCAAAAAGAAATTTTAAATCTCATTTCGTTAGAAGTTGATGCAATCCCAGAGGAAATATTTCGCTATCAATATCCTCTACAAGAAGACGTTTTATTCATCGGATTTGCGGAAACAGCAACAGCACTTGGTCACTCTATGTTCCAATGCTTTCAAAATGCAAAGTATGTACATACAACTAGGGAATCGATACCTAACCTCGAATCTGTCATTACATTTGAAGAAGAACACTCCCATGCAACATCGCACCGTTGTTATGTGGATAAAAGCTTTTTTCAAAACAACAATCCGATTGTTCTCGTAGATGACGAGATGACAACAGGAAAAACAGCATTAAATATTATCCGGTCCATTCAAAAGAAATTTCCACGAGAAGAATATATCGTTGCTTCTTTATTAGACTGGCGTTCTAATACAAATAGAAGACAATTTAAACAATTAGAAGAAGAACTTCAAATTAAGATTCACGTTATTTCTTTATTAGAAGGAACCATTCATACAACTGGGCAACCATTGAACATTTCAAAGACAAATATTCAAACTGAGGAAAGAAAACCTTATTTCAAAAAGCATACAATTACTTGTCCAACATTATCTTATACATCGAATTACATAAAATATACTGGACGCTTTGGCATTTCAGCATATGAACAAAAGGACATTCATTCTTTCACTCAAGAAACAGGAAAAACGTTAAAAAGAAAACGAATAGGAAAACGAACACTCTGTCTCGGAACGGGTGAATTTATGTATATCCCAATGAAAATTGCTGCTGAAATGGGTACAAATATTTTATACCAATCTACAACAAGAAGCCCTATCCATCCTGATTCAAATGATGTGAACTACGCCATTCATAATCATTTCTCATATCCAAGTCCTGAAGATTCTACTATTACAAATTACTTTTATAATATTTCACCTCATGATTACGATGAAGTATTTATTTTTATTGAACGTGATTTAGGAGAAGAAGCCCTATCTCCTCTTCTACAGCAGTTGCAAACAGTTATTCCCTTTATTCATATCGTCTCATTTTCAAATAACATAGAAAAGGAAGGTCGATAATTATGGTAAAAGTACATTCATATATTAGTAGTTACAACCCAAATGATGCTATTTTTCTATTAAAGGATATTAGTGATTTAATGAAAGAAAGTTCCACAGAAGTTAGAGAACAAGCAATTCAAGCTGGCACACATTATTCTGAAATGTTGCCAGTGGAATATACACCATCTAAAGCGTATATGGATTTATTTTTTTCTTCTCTGCAACAATACAAACACAAACTAGCAATTGCTGTTGGGGTTGTCGCTGAACAAATTATACGGAATAAAGGAACTGATCTTGTCCTCGTCTCATTAGCTCGTGCTGGTACACCTATTGGCATTCTTATAAAACGCTATATACGCTATCAATATAACCTTGATATACCACACTATTGTATTTCCATTATTCGTGGACGCGGCATCGATGAAAATGCACTTCATTATATTTTGAAACATCACCCTAAAGAAACGATTCAATTCATTGATGGGTGGACTGGGAAAGGTGCAATAAAAAAAGAATTAGAATATGCAGTGCATACATTTAACGAGAGACATCATACACATCTTTCTCATTGTATGGCTGTGCTTGCTGATCCCGGTTACTGTACTTCAATTTACGGTACACGCGAAGATTTTCTTATCCCTAGCGCATGCTTAAATGCAACCGTCTCTGGACTCATTAGCCGTACTGTACTAAATGACACCTATATTGGTCCAAATGATTTTCATGGTGTTAAATATTATAAGGAGCTAGAACGAGAAGATTTATCAAATTTCTTTATTGAGGAGGTAGCAACTTTATTCCCTTCTGTCCATTCTCATATAGATGATCAATTACGTTATATTGCTTCAACATACACCGATCCCTCTTGGCAAGGATTAAAAGATATACAGTCTATCCAAGCACACTTTGAAATTAACGATATTAACTTAATTAAACCAGGAGTCGGTGAAACAACTCGTGTATTACTACGGAGAATACCGTGGAAAATTTTAATACGTAAGCAAAATAATCCCGATTTAAAGCATATTTTACTTCTTGCTAAAGAAAAGAATGTCCCTATTGAAATATACGAGAATATGGCTTATTCATGTTGCGGGCTCATTAAGCCCCTTAGGAGGGAAACAACATGATTTTCGCCAGTGATCTTGATCAAACGCTTATTTATTCTCGAAAATCATTTCGTGCCCATATAGAAGATGAATCTATTCAACTCATTGAAACTTTAGATGGGAAAGAAATTTCTTTCATCTCACATAAAACCATTTCACTATTAAAAAAATTGCAACTGCACTCACATTTCATCCCAGTTACAACAAGAACGATTGAGCAGTTTCAACGTATTGCTTTATTCCGTGATGAAATCATTCCCGAATATGCCATTACAAGTAACGGTGGTAATATCCTTCATAACGGTAAGCAAGATGTTACTTGGAACAGAAAAGTAAAAAACAGACTTTCGGTAGAATGTCTAGAGAGAAACGATATACTAAAGGAATTTGAACAAATAGCCCATAAAGATTGGGTTATATCACAAAAAACAGCTGATGATCTATTCCATTATTGCATCATTAAACGGGAGAACATTCCTTATGATGAATTAACACCCTTCACTTCTTGGATAGACAAACAAGGCTGGACTCATTCACTTCAAGGTAGGAAATTATACTTTGTACCGAAGCCAATTAACAAATGGGATGCTGTACAATATATAAAAGAAATATTACAAATAGATACTATTATTACTGCTGGGGATTCATTACTTGATTTATGCATGCTTGAAAGAGCTAACCATGCCTTTGCACCACTTCATGGTGAATTAGGGACAGCGCATGATAACTTACAACCCCATATTTTAAAAACAGACGCAGTCGGCATATATGCAGCAGAGGAAATTGTAAGTAAATCACTTCAAATTATTCACAGTTCATTACCTACCTTATAATTAAAATATGCATAATTGCATACGTACATCTATTGAAAAAATGCTACAATTTACTCGAATCGCTGTTGTTGCACTTCTTGATTTAAGAAAAGACGTTAAACGAAAATGAGCGTCTTATCAACCTCAAACAATTGGAACATTTTGTAATCTAAAAAGACACTCGAACGAGTGTCTTTTTTCTATATCTCACAAGGACTTACTCATTCCCAAAATAAACGCATAAAATAATATAACTCTTTAAACGCCTTAGTCCTTTTCTAAAAGTTGCAAAGTCCGTTACGGGAGATTCAAAATAAAGTGAAACTTTAATCAGTGGGGGTTTTGTCCATCCTCCACTGATTATTAGCCCACACCAATTGGGCTTTTACGGGCCATTATCTCCCACCTACCTTCCTCGCATTCGCCGAATTTTGAGGTGGGAGTCTTACTGACCACAAATAGCGGGATAAAAAAGCATTCCAGCCAGAGTGCTTTTACTTTCAAATAAGGGGGGGTCATATATGGATAGTACTCTTGTATTTAACTTTGGCATTGGTATTGTCATCATTTTATTCGTCTTCTTTGTACTTTGTATGAGCGGAGTATAAAAAGACGATTTTTTAGCATCTTTTTATACATAGTTATTATTTGACTTTCGCCCTAAAAGTAACCATAATAGTTACAGGTATACAAATAACTACCCACATATTCACAAAATAGGGGGAAAACAATGAAACATGTAATCGTTTATGCACATCCGAATACAGAAAGCTTCAACCATGCTATTTTAGAAACTGTAAAAAGTGAATTAGAAGGAAAAGGTCATGAAGTACGCGTTCGCGATCTATACGAATTAAACTTCAATCCAGTATTAGGTGCTTCCGATTTCATCTCATTTTCTCAAGGAAATACACCAGAAGATATTAAAGAAGAGCAAGAACATATCTCTTGGGCTGATAGCATTACATTCATTTACCCAATTTGGTGGGCAGGTCTTCCTGCTATTTTAAAAGGATACGTTGATCGTGTATTTAGCCACGGATTCGCTTATGCTTACGGCGAAAATGGCATTGAAAAGTTATTAAGTGATAAAAAAGGATTATTATTATCTACAATGGGAAATACGAAAGAAGTATACACAGCAAACGGTATGTTTGATGCAATGAAAAAAACAACTGATGCTGGTATTTTTGAATTTACAGGCATTGAAACACTTGAGCATACATTCTATACAAGTGTTCCTTCTGTGGATAATGCTGTTCGTAAACAATATCTTGAAGAAGTTAAAGAGGTAGTGAATCGCGTGTTTTAATAAAAAAAAGGTGACTTTTTTAGTCACCTTCCTTCCATTACATCTTCTCAATCCACTCCGTCAAGTTATGCACAACTTGTGTTGGTTGTACTTCATATTCTGTTAACTTCTCCACAGTTGTTACTCCCGTGTGGACAAGAAGAGTATGCATACCAGCATTTATTCCTGCTAAAATGTCTGTATCGTAGTTATCCCCAACCATTAACGCCTCATCTTTTTCTATGCCAAGCACTTTTAATGCTTGTTCCATAATGATTGATTCTGGTTTTCCAATAAAGATTGGGTCCACACCTGTTGATACTGCTACAACTGATGTTAATGAACCGTTACCTGGCAATAATCCGCGCTCAGTTGGAATGGCAATATCCCCATTTGTGGAAATAAACGTTGCACCGCTACGCACAGCAAGACAAGCTTTTGCTAATTTTTCATATGTGATATCGCGATCTAAACCAACAACAACGAAATCAGGATTTTCATCCACAAGTTCAAACCCTTTTTCCACAAGTGCATCATGTAATCCTTCTTCACCAATCATATACACAGTGGCATCTTGTTTACGTTCATAAATAAAGTTCGCTGTCGCCATACTCGTTGTGAATACTTGCTCTGCTTTTGCTGGAATATCGAAACGAACAAGTTTTTCTGCTACTTGTTCTGGTTTACGAGTTGAGTTATTTGTAACGAATAAATACGGAATACCGCGCTCTCCTAACGCTTTTACGAAGTCGCTTGCTTCTTCAATTTGTTCTTCTCCGCGATACATTGTACCGTCCAAGTCAATTAAATAACCTTTATACATCTATTCTGCCTCTCCTTCTACGCTATCGTTCTCATCTGTCATACCACTCTTATATTACCCGTTTTTCCAAAAGAAAAAAACGCTTTACCTTAAAGCGCCCCATAACGTTCATTTTTTCTCTTTTACTTGATAAGAACAACTGCAATCTCCCTCGCACATGTTCGCTAGCGTCTTTACATCTGCATCTGCAAATAAACGCTTATACATCTCTTTTTCATCTTCACATACTTGCGGGAATCTCTCGGCAATTTCCTTTAACGGACAGTTTTGTTTTTCGATTACGAAAGAGTTATCGCCATCTCTCTTTATTTGAACCATATAACCATTTCTCTCTTGCATAGCAGCTATTTCTTGTACTTTATATGCTAAACTACTTTGATTACTGATCCTCTTCTGCAATTTTTCTTCCATCCGCTTCGTTCTCTCTTTTAAAACGGAACGAAGTATTTTTTCATCGCACATTCGAGCTAAATCTTCTAGCATATCAATCGCAAATTGCTTATACTCTTTCGGGAATGTATCTTCTCCCTTCTCACTTAATCCATACAAGTAAGTTGGTCTTCCGACATGTTGTCTTACCATCTTGGAATAAATGATTCCATCTTTCTCAAGGTTACTTAAATGTCTTCGAATCGCCATTTCCGTAATCTCTAAAACTTCAGCTAATTCTGCTACCGTGTGCTCTCCCTTTACTTTCAACAATTGAACAATCTCGTCCTTCGTAGTGTGTGCTTCCCCCATGTTTCACCCTTCTCCCTTTTTCTCACATATAATATAAGATCCCCAAAAGCTATTCTCGGGGATCTTATAAGCATAATTATTCTGGTACAAATGCAGATACAGGTCCTAATTCCTTTTCTAAATAACTGCGAATATTCGCTGGGTATTTTTCTACCACTGCGATATGTTTTTGAATCGTCTTATATAATTCATTATGATTCATTTGAATATAATCTTGCGTAAGCATTTTTCGAAGAGGGATAACTTCTTTCATTCCTTGCCCTTCTTCTGCACTTATTACTCCCTCATCCATTAAAATATCGATAATATCTTCGTAACTTCCTGGATCGCGCATAATAAATCCATCAATCATCGCATTTCCTACATCTAATATACAATCAATCATAAGATGGGCTATGCGCTCTAATGCATAAAATTCAAACTCGGTTTCATATATCTTTTTCTCTTGAAATATATTTGTTGCTCGTTCTAAACATACTAGCATTTGTTCCATTTTTTTTCTGTCTACGAAGTACATGAATGTCACCTACCTGGAAATTAAAGCATTTATATTTCAATTGTAACGCTTTCTTCTGAAAAAATCGACAATTTTTCGAATTCACCTTTTCTCCGTTATTTGTTATAGTTATATTTGTATGATTTTTGAAATTGGAGGAATGCAACCTTGGAACGTGAACTCGCACTAGAAATTGTCCGTGTAACAGAAGCAGCAGCCTTAGCATCCGCACAGTGGATGGGCCGCGGAAAGAAAAATGAAGCAGATGATGCAGCAACTACAGCTATGCGTGATATGTTTGATTCAGTAAACATGGCAGGTACAGTTGTAATCGGTGAAGGAGAACTTGATGAAGCACCGATGTTGTATATTGGTGAAAAACTAGGAACAGGTAACGGTCCAGAAGTAGATATCGCCGTTGACCCATTAGAAGGTACAAACATCGTTGCAAAAGGTCTTGCAAATGCAATGGCAGTTATCGCAATCGCAGATAAAGGGAACCTTCTTCATGCTCCTGATATGTACATGGAAAAAATCGCGGTTGGTCCAAAAGCAGCTGGTAAAATTAGCTTAGATGATCCAATTGAAAAAACAATTGAAATTGTAGCAGAAGCAAACAATAAAAAGATTCGTGATTTAACGGTTATCGTTCAGGAACGTGACCGTCACCAAGATATTATCAACCGTGTTCGTACAAAAGGTGCACGTGTAAAACTATTTGGTGATGGAGATGTTGGTGCGTCAATCGCTACAGCATTATCAGGAACAGGTATCGACTTATTCGTCGGCGTTGGAGGTGCTCCAGAAGGCGTTATTTCTGCAGCAGCATTAAAATGTCTTGGCGGCGAAATGCAAGCACGCTTAGTACCAATGAACGAAGAGGAAGAAGAGCGTTGCCGTAAAATGGGACTAGAAGACCCCCGTCAACTTCTTATGCTAGACGATTTAGTATCTGGTGATGACGCAATCTTCTCAGCAACTGGTGTATCTGCTGGCGAGTTATTAGACGGTGTCAAATTCCTTGGCGGAGATTTAGCTGAAACATATTCTATCGTAATGCGCTACAAAACAAGAACAGTACGATTCATTAAAACGCATCACCATTTAGATCATAAGCCACACTTAAACTTAGATATTTAATAAAGGAGCCATGTGTATGGAAGAACGTTTCTTTCTGTACGACGATACAGTCGCTACAAAAACGCGTTTCGTTAGCTTTATGGGGGAAAATGAGCGTCATGATTTAGCGCTTTTATACTCCGATCGTCATTACGGTAAAACAATTGTCCTTGATATGCAGCGCAATAAATTTGCAATCATCGGCGCTGACGATTTAAACGAACCAGGCTACTTAGAGCACGCATTTTCTATGTCTGAAGAAATTGCAGAAGAATTACGCTCATTTTTATTTGAACTTATATAAATTATCTTATGCACCAGCTATTTTAGCTGGTGTTTTTCGTAGTAATAATTTCGAATCTTCAATCTTTCATGGTATACTTATGAACAAATCTATTTGGATAGAAAAGACGGTTACTACATATGACAACATTTACTTTGTAATGGACCAGCAACTGGATAGCATTACTCTCTACTCTCAAAAAAGCACCTTGCTTTTTTCTGCCCATTCCCATTACAAAGGAACGTGGTGCATATGTAGTATGATGTTTACGGAGATTCCTCTTAGGGGAATCTCCGTCTCTTTCTCCTGTCTTCATACTGCAAGGCATCCAAATAGCTGTATTACGTTCCTTTACCACTAATATAAGAGGCGAAGGAAAATGCAGAAAGTACAACTTTCTTGGAGTTTATATGAAAATAAGCAAAACACATTCGAAAGGTATTGTAAAAATTGCGGACGCACTACCCTATTTACTGATACGAATATTCGCAGGCATAATGCAAACGGAAAGAACATATACCGGTTTGCCATTTATAAATGTCCGAACAATCATACGTGGAATCAAAAACTTCGCATTTATAAATCGTTTACTGATCATGTCGAAACAGTATATATGACTCAGCAAGACCAAACGAAAGCAAGTACTACCATTTCCATTACACAACATAAAGAAAGTGATATAGCCGAAATAACAATCGTATTAGACATCGTTTTTGGTTCCCACCGAATTGATAAAGCATTATCCACATATATTTCCGATTGGAGCCGTACACTCATTGTGGAAAAAATTAAAAATGGGGATATCCAATTAAACGGACAACAAATGAAACCAAATACACTACTATCTGAAGGCGATTATATTTCAATTTGTTTATGAGGGGGAGTCTCATGCTAAAAGTAAGAAAAGGTACAATTGATTTATTAAACGAATTAGATGCAATGTATGCCGAATGTAAAAAAACACTCTTACAAAATCAAATTTATCAATGGGATGATTCCTATCCTGCGCGAGAACATATTTCCTATCACTTAGCACAAGGTGAACTCTATTGCCTATTTGAGAGTGATTCACTCGTTGGAGCTGTCGTGTTAAACGAATTGCAGTCTCCAGAATATGAGCGAATTAACTGGTCAAAAACAGACGGACACTTTCTTATCGTCCACTCTTTCGTCATCCATCCGCTCGCGCAAGGAAAAGGATATAGTAAATTACTTTTATCCTTTTGGGAAAATGAAGCGAAACGAAAAAATTATACCGGCATACGATTAGATGCTTTCACTGGTAATCCTGTTTCATTGCGTTTGTATGAAAAGAATCATTATATTTGCCGAGGTGCTATTTATTTTGCCAGTAAACATCCTCCTCACAATTGGTATAATTGCTATGAAAAAATCCTCTTACAATCGTAAGAGGATTTTTTATTTCTTCACCTTTCGTAATACAAAGTATGCGCAACCGAAGTTACAGTACTCGTATACATACTCTGATAATGTACTAATTTTCGTATCATATGTCGCACGTTGGTTACTATCATCAAAGAAACCGCGCAATCTCAGCTGCTCATATCCCCAGTCTCCAACGATATAATCATATTTATTTAAAATTTCTGCATAGCGCTCTTTAAATGCTTCTTCACGAAAACCGTCACGATAGTTTGTAATCACTTCGTACTGAACATTATTAATGCTCATCGTAGCATGAATTTCTTGCTTTTGCTCCATCATTAACTTCCTCTCTAAGCATTCTTCCTTTTATCGTATCACAAAGCATAACAACCAACAATTTCAAATACAAAAAATTGCAAATTAGTACATGCTATAGAGAAGGAGGTGATACATCGTGAAAAAACAAATGTTACTTTCCCTTCTCACGCTTTCCTTATTTGCAGGCTGCCAATCAACGAACAAAGCTGGAATAGAACGCGAGGAAGGAAGCCGTGTTCTTGTTTCTAATAAAAACGACATGTATCATATAGGAAATACAAACACAAGGCTCACAAGGGTCGGCTATTCATCTAAACAAAAGCATGAAGTATCTAACAAACAAGTAGGAGCCATTAATCGTGAGAAAGTTGCTGAAATGATTACAAGCATGATAGTCCAACTTCCTGACGTTACAAATGCCGCTACACTCGTTACCGACGATGAAGTGTTCGTTATATATCGTGCCAACACAACTGATCCAAAGCTCGTAGCCGATCAAGTATATAAAACTGCTTTATCCATCGTTCCTCGCTATTATAAAGCATATGTATCAACAAACCAAAAGTTGATTTCTCAAATTCAAGGTCTTCAATCTGGTGCATTAAATGATACAGAATATATACAAAGCCTCGATATGTTAAAGCGTGAAATGAGTAAAAATCCTCATTTAAACAATACGGGGGATCAGACTTTGAATGATATGATTAAAAAATAAAAAAGGTGGAGAAACTAATCTGGTACCTATG
>NUMR01000102.1 GCA_002578045.1 Bacillus cereus | reverse complement strand
TTGGTCATTTTGATTTCTCTTCGATTCTAATTTTCTTCTTACTTATACAAGAAATACCCCATCGAATAGACTTTTTTTAAAGTGTCTATTCGATAGGGTACATTGTACAGAGTCAATTCCTTTTTTCATTCTCAAAATCCTCTTCTGAAATGACTTTAAATCCATGTCTTTTGAATAAAGCAGTTGTCACCCCATAACCAGCTTGTTTATTGCCGTTAAATTCTCCAGTGTAAATAGTAGAACTACCACAAGACGGACTACGTTCTTTTAAAATAATATATTCTGGGTGTAAATCTTTAATTTGCTCTAATGCTTTATAAGCACCTCGCACGAAATCCTCTGTGACATCTTCTCCATCTTTTGTTATTACTTTTGCTTTTCCGTCTAAAACGTCATCGCCATTCCCACCAATAATTTCAGCTGAAGGACGAGGTGTCGGCAATCCTCCTAATACTTCAGGACAAATGAGGGCTGTATCTTCTTTTTGTAGAAGATCCTCTATTTTTGAAACGAGATTGTCATTGCCGTCATACCGACAAGCGATACCACCTAAACAAGCGCTAATTACGATCATATTTTCATCTCCCATAAAAAAATAGTAAATATTACGCCAATTTTTCTTCCTATTTCTTACCTATAGATGAGGTGATAAAAATGGGAAGCTTATATAATTTAATGAAACCATATAGTGAATTTCGAAGTAAAGAAGAGTTTAATACATATCAAAAAAAAGTTTTGAAGTGCTATCGAGTTCAATTGAATAAAACGGATTCGATCATTATTCATTTTTTAGGAAAGTATGCGGTGAATGAGAAACAAAAAACAGTGGGAGTTGCTTGTCCGTTAATGGAGACAATTGCGACGAATGTTGGAAAAAGTATTTGTATGGTACGCCGCTCAATTGCAAAGTTAGAGGAACTAGGAATTATAAAGCGTGTTGCGACAAAAGAAAGACATAAGCGCGGCGGGTACAGTGCGAGATTTATTTTTAGAGATTGGATTGGAGTGGAGTGGGGAGCGGCATTAAGGAGAAGAAAAGGGATACCACTATTTGATCCGTTTAAAAAAGAGCCATGCATATAATACATGACTCTTGCTTATTAATCGAATTTCCTTACAACTGGAACACGAATCGCAACAAATAGTACGAAGACGATAACAGCGATTGCGCCGCTTTTCATAACTGTTACAATTGGAATTCCTATCCCAAGTGCAAGCGATGTAAATGCGTAAGAAAGCGGGATGAAGCCCATTGATGATAGCATAAGTAAACTCATAACGCGTCCCATCATCTCTTCTTTTACGGTTGATTGAATCATTGCCATAAGCGGAATGATAGCCATTGCAATTGTAATACCGTAAAACATGCCGGATAATAATGCTTGCCAAAGTAAAGTGCTAAAGTTGATGGATAGGAAGAATATGCCGGATAGTAGCATCATGATAATGCAAAATAGACCGCGTCTACGATTAATATTTTTTAAACCGACAATGACAGCACCTATCGCCATTCCACCGCCAACAGCTGCTTCTAAGTAACTGAACTGGAGTGAATCACCGTGCAGAACATTTTTAACAAAAAGCGGGAAACCGACTTGCATCGGACCGATTAAAAATAAGTTGAGAAAGGCGCTACAAATAAGGAAAGTTGAAAGGAATGGTGATTCCTTTACATATAAAATTCCTTCTTTAATAGAAGTGAACATGCCTTTGTCTGTATCTTTCTGCTCTGGCATCATAAATTTTATTTTTTGAACAAGTATGGCTGCGACAATTAGTAACAAAATCGTAATCGAAAAGATTGTCTCATAGTTACTAAATTTAATAAGAATGCCGCCAAGTACAGGGCCCAAAATAACTGATGCTTGGTTTGTCATTTGTGTAAGTGAATTTGCTTGTGTTAACCGACTTTTTTCGACAAGTTCAGGCAAGATAGATCCGTCTGCGGACCAGAAGAAAGCATCAGCAAGCCCAAAGAATAAAGCGAATAAAGCGAATGTATATAGTGTTACATCACCGACAATGAACCATGTGAGAATGGTTGCGACAAGAATCGCGCGAATAATATTAGAGTAAAACATAATATTTTTTTTCGGAAATTTATCAGCTACAGCGCCGCCGACAATCATAAAAATAAGCCTTGGAACACTAAGGGCCATGAAAACAACACCGAGTGAAGCCTCAAGGTTTAACGTTTTTGCTATGTACCACGTTTGTGAAAAAGTAAAAAATGCTAAAGCAAAGCTTGAAAAGAGAGTAGCTGCCCAGAGAAAAAGGAAATTTGTATTTTTTAATAACGGTTTTCCGCTTCCGGATAAAGTAGATTTATTTTGTTGTAGTTCTTCCATATTGCTTCCTTTCTATGTACCAATTTTAGACTAAAACCTATTAACAATCGTTTTATACAGTTTCTAATATTTCTATACTGCACTTTCTCATTGTAGACAATAATAATGAATTTGCCCAGTGGCTATTTAACGACAAAAAAAGATGCCGAAGGGTACCTTTTTTTAAGCTAATGCAATATAAATATCTACTTGTGCGTTATTTGGATCCATTGCTCTTTCGTCATAAAGCTCAAAGTCTGTTGTGAAAGCACGTTTATTTTCTTTCGACCATTGCCAAATATATTCCCAAGCTTCGTAAACGACTTCAGAAACTGGACCTTTTCTCGTTGTAAATACCGCATATGTAGCGGCAGGTATTGTTAAAGTTGTCATATTTTCAGGAATGTCTTCTAATGAAGAAACGGGCATGCCAATCGTAAATTTATATGTACCAGTTTCATCTGATTCGTAATTTGAGTAGAAAGCGAATGTTTCCTTTGTTTGTTGATTTGGGATGTGATGCATGATTTGTTCTTGGAAGTATTGCTTCCAAAGTTGTGGGATTTTTCCTTCAGTAGATGCCTCTTTTTTATTTGTTGTCGTAATAGAAACGCCGATTGCTTGGAAAGCTTCTTTTTTTACGATAATAGGTTCTTTCATTATAAAGTCTCCCTTCATTAAACAAAACATATGTTCTGTTTTAATTGTAACATATTTTGGGGGTATGTGGTATTTTTTTCTAAAGTAAATAACTGTGAAGAAAGAGAAATCATTTGGATTAGGGATCTCTATAATGAAAGAACTCCTTTCATGTAAAAGGAGTTCTTTCGTTTCTATATTAAAACATACTCGAGCTATGCATAGGTTGAAGTTTTGCGTTTGGATCAAAGTAAGCTTTGGCATTGTTTACTGCTGTCGGTGCTTCACCAAAGCCGCAAGCAATGAGTTTTACTTTTCCTTCATATGTACAAATGTCACCAGCAGCATAAATACCAGGAATATTTGTTTCCATTTTCGAGTTCACGAGAATGCTGTTTTTTTGAATATTTAAGCCCCAGTTTTTAATTGGGCCAAGAGATGAAACGAAGCCGTAGTTTACAATTACGTCATCGACATCGATGATAACTTTTTCTTCAGTTTTTACGTGCTGAAGAACGACTTGTTCAATTTTGTCATCACCAATAAGTTCAACTGGAACGTACGGTGTGCTTACTTCTGCACGAGAATTCATTAAGTTTTCGACGCTATGTTCATGTGCACGGAATTTATCACGGCGATGAATGATTGTAACTTTGTCAGCGATTGGTTCTAACATCATTGTCCAGTCTACCGCTGAGTCGCCGCCACCAAATACTACGACGCGCTTGCCAGCAAATTTATTCATATCATCAACAAAATAATGTAAGTTTTTCTTTTCATATTTTGCTGTACCTTCTAATTCTAAGCGGCGTGGTTGAAAAGCACCATTACCAGCAGTAATAATGACTGATTTAGAATAGTGAGTTTGTTCATTCGTAACAAGTTTAAATATACCGTCAGCTTGTTTTTCAAGTGTATTAACAGCTTCTTCTAAACAAACGGTTGGATTAAATTTCTTCATTTGCTCTTTTAAGTTATCAACTAACTCTTGTGCACGCACTTTCGGAAATCCAGCTACATCATAAATGTATTTTTCAGGGTAGAGTGCGGATAATTGGCCTCCAAGTTGAGGTAAGCTTTCAATGATTTTTACACTTGCTTGTCTCATACCGCCATAAAATGCTGTGAACAGTCCTGTTGGACCACCACCAATAATCGTTATGTCGTAAACTTTTTGATTTTCTGCCACTTTCATTCCCCCTATAGATGGAATTTTGATATTGATTTCATATATTGTTCATATGTAAACGAAAATACTACAAATGATGACACTTTAAAATAAATAATAGCATATTTGAGTTCATAATAATACTTCTAAAAACGACTGAATTATATGTAAGTTTTCGCATAGATGTTTTTTTATCCCGCAAAAGCCCGATTGGTGTGGGCGAATAATCAGTGGGGATGGACAAAACCCCCACTGATTAAAGTTTCACTTTATTGTATAAAATATATGGGAAGGAAAATACATGAAAAAAAGGCTGAAAAACCCTTGAAAACGCTATGTTATTTTAAAATATTGATAATTCTCCAGATGCTTGAATTCTAGAATAAAACCGACTAATATAGGGAAGTATTATGTTAAATTTCTATGACAAAATTCGTACGATTTTTTGAATGCGTTTTGTTATGATATAGAATGTGATGAATTCCACATTCTTGACAAATAGAATTTTTTGTACTTGGTATTATTTTTCATTACTATTATTATAAAGAAAAGGGTTGTGATTTGGTGAAGACTCCAAAAATCGTAGTTTTAGGTGCAGGTTATGGTGGGATGATTACGACTGTTCGTCTGCAAAAAGCATTATCTGTAAAGGAAGCTGAAATTACGTTAGTAAACAACAATAGCTATCACTACCAAGCAACTTGGTTACATGAGAATGCAGCTGGTACATTACAAGATGAAAAAATTTGTCTAGATATTCAAGACGTTATCGATACAAATAAAGTGAACTTTGTACAAGATACAGTAGTAGAAATTAAAGCTGCTGAAAAACGTATTATCTTACAAAGTGGTGAATTAGAGTATGATTACTTAGTAATCGGTCTTGGTTTCGAATCAGAAACATTCGGAATTACAGGATTAAAGGAGTATGCATTCTCAATCGCTAACATGAATGCAGCTCGTCAAATTCGTGAGCACATGGAAGCTAAATTTGCTCAATATGCGACTGAACAACGCGATGAATTAGTTACAATTGTTGTTGGTGGTGCTGGATTTACTGGTATCGAGTACGTAGGTGAGCTTGCAAACCGTGTTCCTGAGCTTTGCAAAGAGTACAATGTACCACGTGAAAAAGCACGTATTATCTGTGTAGAAGCTGCTCCAACAGCACTTCCTGGTTTCGACCCAGAATTAGTAGAGTACGCCGTAAAACAGCTTGAGAAAAAAGGTGTCGAATTCCGCATCGGTACGGCAATTAAAGAAGCAACTGAAAAAGGTATTATCGTTGCAAATGGTGATGATACTGAATTACTGAAGTCTGAAACAGTAGTTTGGGCTGCGGGTGTTCGCGGTAATGGTATTGTGGAAGAGTCTGGATTTGAAGCGATGCGCGGACGTGTAAAAGTTGATGGGTATATGCACGCTCCAGGATACGAAGATGTATTCATGGTTGGTGACGCAGCGTTAATTATTAACGAAGAAGTTAACCGTCCATACCCACCAACAGCACAAATTGCAATTCAACAAGGTTACAACATTGCACATAACTTAACTGTGTTAGTTCGTGGTAAAGGAGAAATGAAAAAATTCGTATTCGACAATAAAGGATCTGTATGTTCATTAGGTCATGACGATGCAATGGGCGTTGTTATGGGTAAAAAGTTAACAGGTTGGAAAGCTTCCTTCATGAAGAAAGTAATCGATAACCGTTACCTATTCCTACTAGGTGGACCTTTATTAGTTCTAAAAAAAGGGAAATTAAAGTTCTTTTAATATATAGTAGAAAAAGCAGAAACGGCTATGAGCTGTTTCTGCTTTTTTCGTATTAAAAATATAGTATAATATATAAAAAGAAAGAATATTCTGTCCGTTTTTATAGAGGAGGCTACATCATGGGGAAGCGAGGGAAAGTATGGCTAGCTGTTAGTGGTTTAGTGGCTACAAAAGATGGCAGGTGGCTATTCGTTAAGAAAAAATACAGTGGATTAAAGGGGAAGTGGTCTTTACCAGCTGGTTTTGTAAATGAAGGTGAGACAGTTGATGAAGCTGTGAAACGTGAAGTGTTAGAAGAAACAGGTATTGTCGCTCATGTGAAGGGGATTATTGGTATTCGATCGGGTGTTATTCGTAATGAGATTAGTGATAATATGATTATCTTCCTTTTGGAGCCTGAAGGGGAAAACATTATTGTACAGGAGAAGGAATTGTCTGAAGTAGCGTTCTTACATCCAGAGCATATTGCGGGTGATTCAAATACGTCTGTACTTATTAAATATTTGTTAGAAGGAAAATCAGAATTACATCTTGAAATGGACAAAACATTAAATCCAGGAGAGCAATTTGGTTATACAGCTTATCACGTATTTACGGCGCATGCGAAGGAGAGGGAGAAAGAATGAGTATACCAGTACTACTTATTTCAATGATGTTATTCTTTATTTTGTTTTTTGGAATTGGATTTTTGCTCAACATGATTTTGCGGGCTACATGGGTAATGGTTACTGTTTATCCGATTGTTTGTATGATTATTATTAATAAAGCAAGTGTGTGGGATTATTTTTCAAAGCCAAAAGAAGCATTTTCTTCATTTGGGACAAGTGTATCGCATTTAGGACAAGCAGATGTGTTTATATTATGTACCGGATTAGTAGGTGCTGCTTTAGCAGGAATCGTAATTAAGAAACTTAGGAAGAGTGGATATCAAATGTTCTAATCTCCAATTCATTTGGAGATTATTTTTTTGCATATTCCTTCATCATATAGGGAATGATGAACGATGAAGGAGTGTGGAATATAAAAATGTTAAAACGATATTGTATTCGCATTATGATGACTTGTTTACTTGCGCTCGCATTATGCGTAACATGGCAGGCTTTCACTGGAGTTTCTTTAATGGAGATTTTAAAATCATATGAAGAAACGAGTGCAAAAGAAGTACATGCGGCAGAAATTAAGAGGAAAGTTGTTCCGAGTAAAGAAGTGATAAATGCTTTAGAGCAGGCGAAAGACTGGTCTAAATATCGTGTAATTGAAATGACAGCAACTGGTTATACATCAGGAGTAGAGTCCACTGGTAAGAGACCAGGGCATCCGGAGTATGGTATTACATATTCAGGTGTCAAAGCGAAAAGGGATTTATATTCCACAATCGCTGCGGATTTACGTATATTCCCGATTGGAACAATTCTGTTCGTGCCAGGTTACGGATATGGTGTAGTAGCTGATAAGGGCGGAGCTATAAAAGGAAACCGTCTTGATTTATATTATGATACAGTGAAAGATGTTTATAGCCAATGGGGTAAGAAAAAAGTAAATGTGTATGTAGTAAAAGTAGGAAATGGTAAGTTTACAGAAGAAGAGTTAGCGATGTTAAATCAAGACGAAACGATGCAAGTGTTTCGCGGCCAATATTTAAAACAAAGATAGTCTAGTGGTAATAACGCTAGGCTTTTTTTCTTATTTCATAATAGAAGCAGTTGGAGCAGCATAGGCTTTATGTATGACATGATAAAAGTTAGAATTATTTCATTTTATTGAAAATAAAGTTGTAATAGAGGTAGAGAAACTTAGGGGGTCTGAACATGTTTCACGTACAAAAAAAATTAGCAGGTCATGAAGCGGTACTTGTTGCTTTATTTGAAGAAGAGAAAACGAGTAGTTTTGTACAAGAGCTGGACAAAGCGTTTGAAGGACAATTACAATCTTTAATAGAAGAGAAAGAATTATCTACGAAGAAAAAGGTCATTTCGAAAGTACATAGTTTAGGAAAAACAAATGTGAAACGTTATTACTTTGTTGGTTTAGGCAAGAAAGAGTCTTACACGACAGAAACGCTACGTATTGCTCTTGGTAAGGCGTTTAAAACATTACAAGCAGCAAAAGTACAAAATGCAGCAATCTTACTTGATTCTTTCGTGACAGAGAAACTAGACGCGATTGATGTAGCACACATTGCAGCAGAAGTACAAAGTCTTGGTACATATGAATTACAAACGTATAGAACAGATAAAAAAGATAGTGTAAAGTTAGAGGAATTCACGGCTATTACAGCAGAAGATGCGAAGGAAATTGAGGCTGCATTAACAGTTGGCTACGTACATGGACGTGCAACAAATTCAGCTCGTACACTTGTAAATATGCCGCCAAACGTATTAACAGCGACTAAGCTTGCTGAGTATGCTGTTGAATTAGCGGAAAAATACGATATGGACTATAAAGTTCTTGAAAAAGAAGAGATGGAAGAGCTTGGTATGGAAGCATTACTTGCAGTAAACCAAGGTTCTACAGAGCCGCCAAAAATGATTGCTCTCATTTATAAAGGAAAAGAAGAGTGGACAGACGTAATCGGATTCGTTGGAAAAGGAATTACATACGATACAGGTGGCTATTCTTTAAAACCGCGTGAAAGTATGGTCGGTATGAAAGGTGATATGGGCGGTGCTGCCTCTGTTTTAGGTGCGATGGAAATTATCGGTGAACTTCGTCCAGAGCAAAATGTAATTGCTGTTATTCCATCAACTGATAACGTTGTAAGTGGTACAGCATTTAAACCAGATGATGTAATTACATCTATGAGCGGAAAAACAATTGAAGTATTAAATACGGATGCAGAAGGTCGTTTAGCTTTAGCTGATGGTATTACGTATGCGAAAAAACTAGGTGCAAATTATCTTGTTGATGTAGCAACATTAACAGGGGGGGTAATTGTTGCGCTTGGAAATCATACGACAGGTGCGATGACAAACAATGAAGAGTTGTTTGAGCAAGTGCTAGAGGCTTCTATGGAAACAGACGAATCAATTTGGCAACTACCTATTTTTGAGCGCGATAAAGAACGTGTTAGAAACAGTAAGTTTGCTGATTTAAATAACTCACCAGGCCGTGAAGGACATGCGGTTATGGCAGGGACATTTCTAGGTGAATTCGCGGAAGATACACCGTGGGTACACTTAGACATTGCTGGAACATCTGAAACAACAGGGGCACATGATTTAGGGCCTGCTGGAGCAACAGGTGCAATGGTACGTACACTTGCAACACTTGTGGAGCGCTTCGGCGAAGAATAATTTTTTGAAGAAAAGGCTGTCTCAAATTTTGGGGACAGCCTTTATTGATAGAGTATGCATATTATCAGTTTTTATTGGTAAGTTAATATAATTTCATTTACTACTGTGCTGTTCAAAAAAGTGTTTATAAAGAAATCGTATATAAGGTTCCGTTTAAAGAAAAGGAAGTGCGGCCTGTTTCTTCAGAGACAACTCATTCAATCATTTGATTTGTTTGTATTTTGAGCTCTTCTGACAACCCCCATCCTTGCATCATCTTCATTCCCCTTGGCGGAGTATTTGATTATAGTGTATACAAATATTTATAGTAAAATCTTGCTAGATTTTATAAAATATTGAGAGACAGGTTGTTTTTTTCATATAATAAAGGTATGACAAGCGAGAGGAGATAGGGATATGAATTGGAAACAAGAATTTAGTCGCTGGCTTTCATATGCAAAATTAGACGCAGAATTAAAAGAACAGCTAGAAAATATGAAGCAAGATGAGAAGAAAATTGAGGATAGCTTTTATAAAAATTTAGAGTTCGGCACAGGTGGTATGCGTGGTGAACTTGGTGCTGGTACGAACCGTTTAAATGTATATACAGTTCGTAAAGCGACAAAAGGATTAGCGGGATTTATTGAAAAATTAGGTGAAGAAGCGAAGAAGCGTGGTGTTGTTGTAGCGTATGATTCTCGTCATAAATCACCTGAGTTTGCAATGGAAGTAGCTGCAACACTTGGTGCACATGGCATCACAACATATGTGTTTGAAAGTTTACGCCCAACACCAGTGCTTTCTTTCGCAGTTCGTCATTTACATACAGTAAGTGGGATCGTTCTTACGGCAAGCCATAACCCACCTGAATATAACGGTTATAAAGTATACGGTGAAGATGGTGGACAGTTGCCTCCAAAAGAAGCTGATGAGTTAATTAGCTACGTAAATGCAGTAGAAGATGAATTAACAGTTGAAGTAGCTGATGTGGAGCAATTAAAAGCTGACGGTTTATTACATATTATTGGACAAGAAGTAGATGATGCATATGCTGCAGAATTGAACAATGTCATTATTAATAAAGAAATGGTACAAAAGGTTGGTAAAGATTTAAAGATTGTCTTTACACCATTACACGGAACATCAAATGTTTCTGTACGCCGTGGTTTAGAAGAAGTTGGATTTACAGATGTAACGGTTGTAAAAGAGCAAGAGTTACCAGATCCAAACTTCTCTACAGTAAAATCACCGAATCCAGAAGAGCACGCAGCATTTGAGTATGCAATTCGTGACGGTGAAAAAATTGGCGCAGATGTATTAATCGCAACAGATCCTGACGCAGACCGTCTAGGAGTAGCAGTTCGCAATCACGATGGTGAGTTCCAAGTGTTAACTGGTAACCAAACAGGTGCATTAATGCTTGATTACTTATTATCTCAAAAGAAAGAAAACGGAACTCTTCCGGAAAACGGTGTTGTGCTAAAAACAATCGTAACGTCCGAAATTGGACGTACAATTGCAAAAGCATACGATTTAGATACAGTTGATACGTTAACTGGATTTAAATTTATTGGCGAGAAAATTAAGCAGTATGAAGAAAGCGGACAATATGAATTCCAATTCGGTTATGAGGAAAGCTATGGTTATTTAATCCGTCCATTCTGCCGTGATAAAGATGCGGTACAATCTGTTCTATTAGCATGTGAAGTAGCTGCATACTACAAATCACAAGGAAAAACGTTATACGATGGTCTATTAGAGGTATTTGAGAAGTACGGTTTCTTCCGTGAAGACCTTGTATCATTAACGTTAAAAGGGAAAGACGGAGCAGAAAAAATCCAAGAGATGATGGCGACATTCCGTGAAAATCCTCCGAAAGAAGTAGCGGGCTTACCAGTCGTAGCGGTTGAAGATTATAAAGCAAGTATCGTTACATCTTTACAAGATGGACATAAGGAAGAGATTCACTTACCGAAATCAAATGTGTTAAAATATCAATTAGAAGATGGTTCTTGGTTCTGCTTACGTCCATCTGGAACAGAGCCGAAGATCAAGTTCTACTTTGGTGTAAAAGATAATTCTTCACAAAATAGTGAACAAAAGTTACTTACTATTAAAGAAGATATTATGAATCGTTTATAATATAAAGTAATTTTAAGTAGTAGGGAACAAAAGGGAGAGAAACCTCCTTTTTGTTCTATGTAAGGAAATGATCGTTATTGATACTGATAGAAGAGAGGGTATTTTGTAATGAAAAAAGTCAGAAAAGCGATAATCCCAGCTGCTGGATTAGGAACACGTTTTTTACCAGCAACAAAAGCAATGCCAAAAGAAATGTTACCGATAGTAGATAAACCAACTATTCAATACATTGTAGAAGAAGCAGTAAAATCAGGAATTGAAGATATTATTATTGTTACTGGTAAAGGAAAGCGCTCTATTGAAGATCATTTTGATAATGCATTTGAGCTAGAGCAAAACTTATTAGAAAAGAAAAAATATGAGTTACTTGAAAAGGTACAAGCTTCTTCAAAAATGGTAGATATTCATTATATCCGTCAAAAAGAGCCAAAAGGGTTAGGACACGCTGTTTGGTGTGCGCGTAAATTCATCGGTGATGAGCCATTTGCTGTTTTATTAGGTGATGATATTGTACAGGCTGAAAAACCATGCTTACGCCAATTAATCGACGAATATGATAAAACACTTTCTTCTGTGATTGGTGTACAAACTGTTCCGGAAGCAGAAACACACCGTTACGGAATTATCGATCCATTAGAGCAAGAAGGACGTCGTTATCAAGTGCGTAATTTTGTTGAGAAACCGGCACAAGGTACGGCACCTTCAAACTTAGCGATTATGGGACGTTACATTTTAACGCCTGAAATCTTCATGTTCTTAGAACAGCAACATATCGGTGCTGGTGGTGAAATTCAGTTAACAGATGCAATCCAACATTTAAATGAAATTCAACGTGTATTTGCTTACGATTTCGAAGGAAAACGTTACGATGTAGGTGAAAAGCTAGGATTCGTTCAAACGACAATCGAAATGGCCCTGCAACACCCAGAGTTACGTGATGACATGGTTACAATGATGAAGAAAATTTTAGAACAACAAACGAATCAAGAGTCTTAATATAAAAAAGAGTTATTTCAGTGTGCTGAAATAACTCTTTTTATTATGAAATTGTAGAATGAGAATGCTGATAAGCGGAACGACGTACAGCGTAGTGTATGCGAGGTGCGATAATAGCACCGATAATTGTAAATGCAATATCTTTTACTGCGAACCACATCATAATTATCCAAGCAGCTTTATAGCTCATATTACCGCCCATGAAGAGATTGACTGTCCCATACATGTAAGTAGTACCGATTATATAAGTGAAAATAATTCCTGTGAAAGAGGCAATTGCAAATGTACTGAATGTTGGTTTTTCTTTTTGTTCTACTAGTTTTCCTGATACGTAAGCAACGATAATAAATGCGATAATAAAACCACCAGTAGGATCTAAAAGTGCTCCGAATCCCGCTTTGAAGTTAGAGAAGATTGGTGCGCCGGCTACTCCAACGAGCATATACACAGTCATGGATAATGCACCAAGTCTACTTCCAAGAAGAAGACCTGCTAAAATTGCGAAAAATGGTTGCATAGATAATGGGACGCCTGCTACTTGTAGGAATGGTGCCCAAGATACAATATTTGCACCGATAGCCATAAGAGCAACAAACATGGCAGCTAATGCTAAATCTAAAACATGTAATCTCTTCACAATGTTAACCTCCTGTTGTTTTTAAGTTAACATTATCGTAGCGAAAATATTTACTTGTTGTCAATCAAAATATTTTGATGAGAAGGATTTAAATAATCTCTTAGCAACGTATATGGAATACGAAATTGTGGAATTCCGCTTGCATAAGGAGCAATCTCATATAAAGGGAAATAAATAACGAGATTGTTTTGTTCTAAAAAGAAGTGAAACTTTTTAGCACTCATTACCTTTTCCATTGCATCAGGAAAATAAATACTTTTATTTTGTTTAATTTGTTTTACAATCTCTGCACGAATTACTTCTTTATACGTATCTTTTTGTTGAAATAAACCGTCTAAGTGTAGTAACTTCTTTTCATTTAAATCAAATGTGTTTGCCTTCCACGTATAAAGACCGTGTGCTCCGCCTGTATATTGATAGTAATTCACATATAGGCTGAGAAGAGGTGGTTTGTTTAAAGAGACTTTATAATCAACATTTGCCACGTACGGGTGAAATGGTGTATTAGATCCTTTTGTTTCCTTATAATATTTTTGGGATTCTTTTTCTAATTTGTTTTTAAATTTGTCAGTAGATTTTTTGTAATAGAAATTGAGCTTATTTTGAAATTTAGAATTGGAAAAGTTGTGAAAGGAAGGACTATTAATTTGATATTCTATATAAGGTTTCTTACCTTTTTTCGTTACAGTCTTCATATCAATTGTAAGGTTGGCTGCTTTGGCTGCTGTTGTACAATTTGGTACAATAGTCAGAAAGGAGAACATAAGCAGTAGTATACAAAATTTCTGTTTCATCTAGGTGAAACCTCCTTATATAAGTGTTATAGGTAGTTTGAAAATAAATAGGTAAAATTATACACTTAATTAAAGTGAAAGAAGGGGAATTGATATGGCGAAAACTTTAATGGATTCACTTGGAATTGAGTTATTAGAGATGACAGAAGGTAAGGTGGTTGCTACGATGCCTGTTGATGAGCGTACGCATCAGCCGTTTGGATTTTTACATGGTGGTGCATCTGTTGCATTAGCAGAAACAGTAGCAAGTGTTGGTTCATACAATTTAATTGACCAAGAGAAATGCATTTGTTTCGGTTTAGAAATTAATGCAAACCACATCCGTTCAAAGAAAGATGGGGTTGTAACAGCGATCGGGACGCCAATACATAGAGGGCATTCAACAATGGTTTGGGATATTCGCATTATTGATGAGAATGATGATTTACTATGTATATCAAGATGTACAGTAGCAATTAAAGAAAAGCGTGAAAAATAGAAAAGAGGTTGCTCATTAGAGCAACCTCTTTTTCTTATAATTAGAACTGGATTTTCTTTTCTAAGAAACCTTTTAGTTCGCTAATAGGCATACGAACTTGTTCCATTGTGTCGCGGTCACGTACTGTAACAGCTTTGTCTTCAACAGAGTCGAAATCGTATGTGATACAGAATGGTGTACCAATTTCGTCTTGACGACGGTAACGTTTACCGATAGAACCAGTTTCGTCAAAGTCTACCATGAAGTCTTTAGCTAGTTCTGCGAATACTTCAGTAGCACCTTCAGATAACTTTTTAGATAATGGTAAGATTGCTGCTTTGTATGGTGCTAAAGCAGGGTGGAAACGAAGAACTGTACGAGAATCGTTTTCTAATTGTTCTTCTTCATATGCATCACATAAGAACGCTAATGTTACGCGGTCTGCACCTAGAGATGGCTCGATGCAGTATGGTACGTAACGCTCGTTCGTTTGTGGATCGATATAGTTAAAGTCTTCATTAGAGTGTTCCATGTGACGATTTAAGTCGAAGTCTGTACGAGATGCAACACCCCAAAGCTCGCCCCAACCGAATGGAAATTTGAACTCGATATCAGTTGTTGCGTTACTGTAGTGAGATAATTCTTCTTCACCGTGGTCGCGAAGACGCATGCTTTCTTCATGCATACCAAGTGATAGTAACCAGTTCTTACAAGTGTTACGCCAGAATGTGAACCATTCTAATTCTTCACCGGGCTTACAGAAGAATTCAAGTTCCATTTGTTCGAATTCACGTGTACGGAATGTGAAGTTACCAGGCGTGATTTCGTTACGGAAACTTTTACCGATTTGGCCGATACCAAATGGAAGTTTTTTACGCATAGAGCGTTGTACGTTTTTGAAGTTTACGAAAATACCTTGTGCTGTTTCGGGACGAAGGAAGATTTCGTTTGTGCTAGACTCTGTAACACCCTGGAATGTTTTGAACATTAAGTTGAATTGACGGATTTCCGTGAAATCTTGACTACCACAATCTGGGCATTTTACTTCATGTTCTTTCATTAAGTCAACCATTTGGTCGAAAGTAAGACCATCAACAACCATTTCGATGCCTTTTGCATCTAATGCATCTTCAATTAATTTGTCAGCACGGTGACGAGCTTTACATTTTTTACAGTCGATCATTGGATCGTTGAAGTTACCAACGTGACCAGAAGCGATCCAAGTTTTTGGGTTCATTAAAATAGCAGCATCTAAACCGACGTTGTATGGAGATTCTTGAATAAATTTTTTCCACCAAGCTTTTTTAACGTTATTTTTTAATTCGATTCCAAGTGGACCGTAATCCCAAGTGTTTGCAAGACCACCGTAAATTTCAGAACCAGGGAAAACAAAACCACGATGTTTCGCTAAGTTTACAACTTGTTCCATTGAATACATAATAAAATCCTCCTTTTGAAAGTTAACGTATTGGCGATGACGCGCTGGGTACTTGTGAAACGAGTAGTATGTGCTTTAAAAGACATAAAAAAACGCTCATCCCAAGGCTTATTTGCCTAGGGACGAGCGTTTGCCCGCGGTTCCACCCTAGTTGATGCACAAAATGCGCATCCACTTTATCATGTATTACTCGAGACTGCCGTTTCCTTGCGGCTTCAGGCTTTCACTATCCCTGAATCGCTTTTTATGCAAGTACTTATAAGTCCGTCATCGCTACTTATATTAATAATAATGAACATATTCTAACACGTTCTTTTTTAAATCACAATAGAGGAACGTGTCTATCTATGATAGAGTTTCGTCTATTTTTTCGTTATTTATCCCGCTACTTGTGGGCAGTAAGACTCCCACCTCAAAATTTGGTGAATGCGAGGAAGTNNCCGATTGGTGTGGGCTCATAATCAGTGGGGGATGGACAAAACCCCCACTGATTACAGTTTCACTTTATTCCGTCATTTTGTTTAATGTGCTTAATTGCTTCTCGTTTACTAAGTGGAGCAAGTTCGTTATTTTGGACGTATTCCCAAACGACATCTGGTTTTGTTTTTGCATATTCACGAAGGACCCAGCCAATCACCTTTTGAATGAAAAACTCTTTTGAAGAATGTAGTTGTCCGATAATCCAGAAAAGAAGTTCTTCGTCCATCTTTTGTTTATACTTTAGTTGGAATAAAATAGCGGCACGTTGTAACCATATATTTTCTGATGCAATCCATTTTGGAATGTATGCAGAGATTAATTTTGGATGTTTTAAAAAGATATCGCCTAAAAATGTAGGCACGATGCTATCAACAGTGTCCCACCAAGATTTTGTAACAATGAGTTCTTCTAAAAAGGGGATATGAGTTTCGTTTATATGCTTTTTATATTTTTGCATAATATCGAGTGCGGCAGTTTGAAATTCACGTTCTGGCAATTCCCAAAGTTTATGTACGATAATTTGGAAGTCCTTTTGATCTGGGAGAGAATGTATTTGAATAACGTCTTTTAATAACTGTCTTCTTTTAGGCGCTTGAATACCGAGAAACGGGAAGTGGTTTTTCATATAACGTGCCATAGGTTCTGCTTTTTCCAGGTTTTTATGAGCTGTGAAATGCTCTTGTAATGCTTTTACAAATGGATGCATAAGTGTTTCTCCTCTCTTATTATCTTTTTCATATTATTATACAAAGGGTTTGGGTGAATTTTAAAACATAACTTGTAGAGTAATGAAATATGTTGAGAAGAGAGGGGAGAGGATAAGATGGAAGATCAAGGCGTACTAGCAGGTTTCTTTGCTCTTAGTTTTGCGTTTATTCTTGTTATATTCATTTGGGCAGTTATTTCGTATTTGTTAACGGCTTTTGCACTTTATACGATGGCAAAAAATGATGGGGCAACGGATGGGGTTCTTGCGTTTATTCCTTTTGTAAATAGTAAGACATGGGGTGACTTAGCGAAAGATAAATTACCAGATTTCTTGAAAGAAGAAGCAGGATGGAAAGTATTCGGTATATATGTCGCATGTTTCATTTTTAATTTCGTACCAATTATAAGTATACTAGCAATAGCTATTTCGATTGTTCTTTCTATTTATCTCATCTACGCTATTTTGGACAGATATGGAACAAATGCAATATTATTTACGGTTATTCATACAATCACATTTTCAGTTTTCTTGCCAATTCATTTATTCATTATTCGGAATGAGCCGTTGAGGTATAACGAGTAGCTATATGTAGAATTGTATTTATATGTGAGGGGCTGTTCTAACGGTGTCTTGGAACAGTTCCTTGTAAATATAGTCGCTTTTTGTCGATAAATTGATATTCCTTGTTGAATCGTTAATATATTGTGAGTTGTGATAAATATATTAAAAAAATTGTTCGTATAATTTCATTTACTATGCGGCTGCTCACTGAGTGGAAAAGAAAAAGGGCTATCACGTGGGATAGCCCTTTTCTACTACATAAGGTAGCGTATATAAATATAAATATGAGAAATGATTAATGAAACGATCATAATTGGGAAGCCAACTTTTAGGAAGTCCATGTAGCTAAATTTATGTCCTTCGCGGCTTGCGATACCTGCAACGATTACGTTAGCAGAAGCCCCGATTAATGTTCCGTTTCCACCTAGACAAGCACCTAATGCTAATGCCCACCATAATACATCGATTTGTGCGTCAGAAGGTGATAAACCTAGTCCAACTGCCATATCGTTAATAAGTGGGATCATTGTTGCAACGAATGGAATGTTATCGATTGTTGCAGAGGCGATACCAGATACCCATAGAATAAGGATAGATGCGTAAGAAATATCCCCGCCTGTTATTCCAATTACTTTTTGAGCTAACATTTTAATAAGACCGATATCGATAAGTCCTCCAACGAGTACGAATAGTCCTGCGAAGAAGAAGATCGTTATCCACTCTACACTTGCGAATACTTCTTCAATTTCATGTTCTTTCACACCAATTAGCATAAGGACAGTAGCACCAGTTAAGGCAATGATAGCTGCATCGATATGGAAAATGGAATGAGTCATGAAACCTACAATCGTAAGTCCAAGTACTGTTAAAGATTTTTTCATTAATAATGGATCTTTAATGTATTGTTTTTCATCTAAGCTCATTAATTTTTTTATTTGTACAGGGTCAGCAATTAATTGCTTACGATACATGAAGTAAAGTATGATCGCTGTAACTGCAATCATAATAATTACGATTGGAGCTAGATTTAGTAGAAAAGCATTGAAATCTAAATGCTTATTTGCAGAACCAATCATAATGTTAGGTGGATCCCCAATTAAAGTTGCTGTTCCTCCAATATTTGAAAAAATAATTTCAGAAAGTAAGTATGGAACAGGATTTACTTGCAAGATGCGCGTAATAGATAAAGTAACTGGAACAACAAGAAGTACAGTTGTAACGTTATCTAAAAATGCGGAGCCAAGCGCGGTAAGTAAGGAAAGTGAAATTAAAATTTTAATTGGATTTCCTTGTGCCCCTTTCGCTGCTTTAATGGCAACGTATTGGAAGACACCTGATTTACTCGTAATGTTCACTAGAATCATCATACCAATAAGTAACGTAATCGTTCCCCATTCAATATGTTTCGTAAAGGCGTTGTGTAAATCAACGACCCCCACAATTACCATGAGTGCCGCACCAAGAAGTGCGATGACAGCGCGATTAATTTTTTCAGAAATAATAATGGCATATGTAATTAAAAAGACTGCGATAGCAAAATAATACTGCCAGTTAGCGAGCTCTTGCGTTGTTTCGTGCAAAACTCTCATCTCCTTTCATTCACTTTTCTTAGTGTGTCAAAAATGTTCTCGGAGAAACACACATAACGTCATTATAAAGTAGAAAAATGGCAAATGTAAATGAAAGGGGGGATTTTGTCATATTTTCTGCATAGGGCATTTTTTCTTATTTTTAAAAATATTTGTGAGCATTTTACATATATATAAGATACATCCAATCTGAATATTTAAAATGGAATTCGTATTCGAGCTTGTTCGTGTAGGAGTGTCAAATAGAAAGGAATACAAAAATGATAAGGAAGGGATCGTATGGATGAACAACGATTTTTGTTTTTAGACTTTGAGTTTACGATGCCCCAGCATAGAAAGAAACCAAAAGGGTTTTTCCCAGAGATTATTGAGATAGGGCTCGTTTCAGTTGCTGGTTGTAAAGTAGAAGATACGTATTCATCACATGTCAGGCCGAAAACATTTCCTTCTTTAACAGATCGCTGTAAGAAATTTTTAGGAATTAAACAGGAAGTCGTAGATAAAGGGATTTCGTTTCCTGAACTCGTTGAGAAGCTTGCAGAATACGAAAAAAAATGTAAACCGACTATTGTAACGTGGGGAAGCACGGATATGAAAGTGCTGAAGCATAATTGTGAAATGGCAGGAGTAGCTTTTCCATTTTTCGGACAGTATCGTGATTTATCGCTTGAGTATAAGAAGTTTTTTGGAGAAAGAAATCAAACAGGGTTATGGAAAGCAATTGAGGCGTATGGAAAAGTAGGAACAGGGAAGCATCATTGTGCGCTTGATGATGCGATGACGACGTACAATATTTTTAAATTAGTAGAAAAAGATAAAGAATATTTAGTAAAACCAGCACCTCCGACATTAGGAGAACTCGTTGACTTTTCAAAAGTATTAAAGAAAGTAAGTACACAGTAACGACCAAATTGCACAATATGTAATTTGGTCGTTTTGTTTTTAAAGCTTGTAATCTTGTTTCAATTGCTGAAGTGTTTCTAGGCTGCGTCTTGCAAAAGGTGAATCATCTTCAGAAAATGAATTCATTTGCGTTTCTAATGCTAATTTGAGTGACTCTGTATAATCGGGGATTTCCCCGTCATACTTTTTCACCATTTGTTCTGGAATGTTCGTTTGTTCACGAAAAGCTAAAGCGCGTCTTTCATGGAAAAATGGTACGTCAGCTTGTTTTACATTATGTAAGTCACCTTGCGTCGGATGTTTTAAAACTGCTAATATTTTTACGATATAACTGCCAGGACGGCTATTTGTAATTTCACCGATGTATTTTCCTGTTTTATAAATACCAGTAACGCTCTCACCAATTTCAAATGTTTCTCTCATATTTTTCACCTCAAGTTTATAGTAAGGAAAGTGTGAGAAGGAGTCAAAAAAATGATTCACTTTCGGAATGTCCTTGAGAATATGAATCGGTTCAACTATAATTTAAAATAATATAACAGAAAATTCTGGTGTTTTGTAAATCCCATAATAAGGAGTGTTCTATATGATGCCTTTATATTTTCCGGAAGATAAAACAGAATATATTATTCCAGGGATTGTTTGCGTTCTATTTATCATTGGTGCAATTGCTACGTGGCGCATGTTCATTCGTGTATCAAAACGAGAAGCAGAGCGATTACAGAAAGTAGAAGATAAACTGTTGGCTGAAAAGAGACAGTAATTCATTTTTGTATGTTTCCCTCTATGCTCGGACAATCTAAGGGCAGAATGTATTTTGGAGGGAAGAAAATGAAAAGACGGCTTTTTTTCAGTTGTTGTTTTTTATTTCTGATGGCGGGTTGTGACCAAGGAAAGCCGAAAGAAATTGACGTGAAATTACATAATGCTTCAGGAGATGAAGTGGGGACTGCGAAAGTAGTGCAGCAAACAAGTGGAGTGAAAATTAAGATTAAAGGGGAAGGGTTTACACCAGGTCCGCATGGAATACATGTACACGAAATTGGAGAGTGTAAAGCACCTCGTTTTGAATCATCTGGAAATCATTTTAATCCTAATAATAAAAAGCACGGACTCCTCAATCCGAAGGGTGCAGAAAATGGTGATTTACCAAACGTAATTGCAGACGGTTCTGGAAAGATTAAAGCGGAAATCGATGCACCGCATATAACGCTTGAAGAAGGAAAAACGACGATTCATAGAAAAGATGGCGCGTCTATTATTATTACAGAAAACCCAGATGATGGTATGACACAGCCGACAGGTAAATCAGGTGATCGAATTGCTTGTGGCGTGATTGTGAAAAAAGCATCGAATATGAAGAAAAAGTAAAAGCTACCGTGAATGGTAGCTCTTTTGTTGCTAAGAGAATGTATGACGCAGTCTGTTTAAAATTTCTTCTAAAACAGATCTTGGACAACCGATGTTAATTCGAATATGTTCTTCTCCGCCCAATCCATACTTCTCACCATGTTCAACGATTAGTTTTCCTTTTTCCTCAAGTAATGTGGTGCGCTCCTGTTGAGAAAGGTTAAGGCGGGAGCAATCAACCCATAATAAAAAGCTACCTTCTGGCTTTGCTACGGAAAGAGTAGGTATGTGATTTTTAATGTATTCACAAGCAAATTGAGCGTTATCTTCTATATATAATCGAATTTCATTTAGCCAATCATTGCATTCTGTATATGCACTTTGCATCGCTGTATAGGCGAATGTATTTAATCCATGGAAGCCTTGTCTATGTTGGATAGATGTAAAAGCGTGACGGAGCTTTTCGTTTGGAATGATAATAATTGATGCTTGTAATCCAGCAATATTAAATGTTTTACTTGGAGCCATACAGGTAATAGTACGCGCTGCTAATTCTTTAGATAAGGAAGCAAACGGTGTATGCGTATGATTTGCATAAATAATATCAGCATGAATTTCATCCGCGACAACGAATACATTATATTTGGTACATAACGCGCCCAGTTTTGTAAGTTCTTCTTTCGTCCAAACGCGTCCAATTGGATTGTGAGGACTACAAAGAAGCATTCGTGTTACACCTTGTTGAAATTGCGTTTCTAAATGTTCGAAGTCTATCGTATATGTATCATTTTCTTTATGTAATGGACTTTCACATAATTGTCTGTTGTTTGTTGTAACCATTTCTAAAAATGGTGGATAAATAGGTGGTTGGACAAGAACAGAGTCGTTTTCTTTTGTAAAAGCTTGAATGCTCGTACTAAGAGCTGGAACGATTCCCGCACTAAATACGATCCATTCTTTTTGAATATCCCAGTTGTATTGTTTTTTTGTCCAGTTACAAATAATATCCCCAATATTTTCAGGCGGAAGTGTATAGCCAAAAATAGGATGTTCGATACGTTTTTTTAAGGCAGTTTGAATTGGTTTTGGCACTTCAAAATCCATATCAGCAATCCATGCATGGAGAAGTTCTTCGTTTTTGTAAGTATCCCATTTTGTACTATGTGTCCCGCGACGATTTACTGTTTTATGAAATAGTTGCATATGTTTTCCTCCTTCTTCTGTAAAACCGTTAGGTTGTGAAAGTTCCCTCTCTCTTCTTATAGAATAGCTGATGTGATAGGATAAAGAAAAGTATTAAAAAGAGAAAAGGCGGGAAGCGAATGGGTACATATGAAAAGATGATAGAGGTTGTGAAGAATTGGGATCCGTTTCAAATGGGACCGGAGTTTTATGAAACAGAGGCGAGTGATGTTGTGAATGTCGCAAGTGTGTTTGACGATTCCAAATATATTGCAAAGAAGATTCAACATATATACTTTATGTCTTTTGAGGAAGTACCTGCGCTTGGAAAATGTGAGAAATTGGCTGAAGAGTTACTCGTATTAAAAGAAGGGGGAAGTTGTTTATTATAGGCTGTCGGAATTTCCGACAGCCTTTTACATTATTGCGCGGAAAACGCAATAATTTCTTCATAAACATGTTCAGGTTTTTCTTCAGGGAGTAAATGTCCTGTGTTTTCATAAGAAATGAATGTTGAATTCGGTAAATCTTTATGGAGGCGGTGTCCTACATGTACAGGGACGATGCGGTCTTTTTCACCCCAAATGAGTAGTGTAGGGGTTTCTATTTTTTGTAATTCAGTTGAAGATAGGTCACCTTCACGGTCCCGTATCATGCGAGTTAAGGCAGGGAATATACGATTATCATAAAAAGGGGCGGAGTAACCTTCCTTCATTTCATCGTCAATTAATGAGTGATCATGAACGACATTCATTAAGTTGTGAACAATACCGCGTCGTATAATCCAGTTCTTTACGTATAAATGAAAGAACGGTAAATAAGAAGAGTACATTAAAGGTAAGTTTGCGCGTGCTAAATAACTAGAGCTGCATAGTAAAATCGTCTTTGAAATTAATTCAGGGCGCAGACGGTTTACGTAGAGTGAAATTTGTCCGCCCATCGAGTGGCCCACTAATACAATATTTGATAGTGCTAAATGTTCGATTAAATCAATAATGATAGACGCTAAATTATGATAAGAATACTTAAATAGATGAGATTTATCACTTTTTCCGAACGGTGGTAAATCAAGGGCAATTACTGTTCCTTCTTTCGAAAGTAAAGGAATGAGACGGCGGTAACTGAATGAGGAAGATAAAAAGCCGTGAACGAGCAAGAAAATAGGTCGTTCTGCTCTGTTCTTATGTTCATACAATTCGTAATGAACAGTAGTACCACGAGTGGAAAAAGTGAAATAAGGACAAGTATATTCGTGATTCATTTTTTGTCACTCCATTGATTTTTGTTCATATCATCTCCAGGCAAGAAAAAAATATGTTAACAAAAAAAGGCAAGATGACAATGTCATCTTGCCTTTCACTTATTTATCCCGCTATTTGCGGGCAGTAAAACTCCCACCTCAAAATTCGGTGAATGCGAGAAAGTTAGGTGNNTGTGGGCTCATAATCAGTGGCGATGGACAAAACCCCCACTGATTAAAGTTTCACTTTATCATTACCCGCGAACAATGTTAGGCGGTGTTTTCCCTTGTAATGCTGCAACTAAATTTTCAGCTGCTGTCATAGCCATTTGCCGTCTCGTTTTTAATGTTGCAGATCCGATGTGCGGTAAAGTTACAACGTTTTGTAATGATAAGAGCGGATTATTTTTTTGAATCGGCTCTTGTGTAAAAGTATCAATGCCTGCTGCAAAAATCTTCTTTTCTGTTAATGCATGAATTAACGCTGCTTCATCTACAGTTTTCCCGCGAGAAGCATTAATAAAGACGGCTGTTTCTTTCATTAATGAAAATTCTTTTTCTCCGATAAGATGATACGTTTCATCTGTTAATGGAGTAAGAAGAACAATAAAGTCAGATTGTTTGAGTAGCGTTTGTAAATCACAATATGTAGCATCAAATTTTTGTTCCGCTTCTTCTTTACGGCGACGGTTATAGTAAAGAACGTTCATATCAAAGCCGAATTTTGCTCGTTTTGCAACAGATTCTCCAATTCGTCCCATTCCGATAATACCTATTGTACTATGGTGCACATCTAGCCCGAAATGTTCTTTTCCGATTTCAGCATTCCATTCACCATTTTTTACATAGGAATCGAGCTCGCAAACGCGGCGCCCAGCAGATAACATAAGAGCGAAAACGAGATCAGCTACTGTATCGTCCAATACGTATGGTGTATTCGTCCCGATGACATTTCGCTTTTCCATCGCTTGCAAATCAAAATTATCGTAACCAACAGAAATGTTGCTCACTACTTTTAAGTGAGGAGCTGCTTCTAATAATTCTTCATTAATAGCAGAACCGAAATTTAATAAACCATTTTTATCTTTTATTTTTTCTAATAGAACATCACGAGGTACTTTCTCATTTTGATCCCATTTTTCGTAATCACAGTACTCTGATAAATAGTTTTCTACACATGTTGGAACTGGTTCAGCAATATATAATTTTGGTTTCACGGTTCGATCCCCTTTCCTCTTTATTTTGACATAATTCTCTAAAAAAATCTTCTTTTCAAATTGGGAAAGGTATTTGTATAATTTAGACACAAACGAAAAGAAAGGATGATTGATATGGTGACAGAGAAAGAACTAGAATTATTAGCTTGTCTTGAAAAAAATAGTCGTTTATCTGTAGATACATTAGCGAAATTGTTAAATATAGACGTAGAAGAAATAAAGGAAATGGTTGCGAAATTAGAAAGTGAGAAGATCATAGTGGACTATGTAACACATATCGATTGGACAAAAGTAAAAGAACATACGGGCTTAACAGCGATGATTGATGTGAAAGTTACGCCAAAGCACGGTGTTGGATTTGATGCGGTCGCTGAACAAATTTATCGCTATTCAGAAGTAAAATCCGTTTATTTAATGTCAGGGACATATGATCTTTCTATTACGCTAGAAGGAAAGACGATGGGAGAAGTAGCGATGTTTGTTTCTGAGAAATTAGCAACAATTGAATCTGTCGTTTCTACGACAACGCATTTCATTTTGAAGAAGTACAAACATGAAGGCATTATTTATGAAAAAACTGATGATGATAAGAGAATTGTGGTGACGCCATGAAGCAATTTGAACTATCTAGAGCAGCAGAATCTTTACAACCATCTGGTATTCGAAAATTTTTCGATTTAGCAGCAAATATGAAAGGGGTTATTTCTCTTGGAGTGGGAGAGCCAGACTTTGTTACACCTTGGAATGTAAGGCAAGCGTGTATCCGTTCCTTAGAACAAGGGTATACAGCATATACAGCAAATGCAGGATTATTGGAGCTCCGTCAAGAAATAGCAAAGTATCTCAAAAAACAATTTGCAGTATCTTATGATCCAAACGATGAAATCATTGTTACAGTTGGAGCGAGCCAGGCGTTAGATGTAGCGATGCGCGCCGTTATAAATCCTGATGATGAAGTGCTCATTATTGAACCAAGCTTCGTTTCCTATGCACCGCTCGTAACGTTAGCTGGAGGAGTTCCAGTTCCTGTGGCGACTACTTTAGAAAATGAGTTTAAAGTGCAGCCAGAACAAATTGAAGCAGCAATTACAGCAAAAACAAAGGCAATTTTACTGTGTTCCCCAAATAACCCAACAGGTGCAATGTTAAATAAATCCGAACTAGAAAAATTAGCAGTAATTGTTGAGAAGTACAATTTAATCGTATTATCTGATGAAATTTATGCAGAGCTTGTATACGACGAAGTATATACAAGTTTCGCGAGTATTAAAAATATGCGTGAGCATACGATTTTAATTTCAGGATTTTCAAAAGGATTTGCGATGACAGGATGGCGCCTCGGTATGATTGTAGCTCCTGTTCAATTTTCAGATTTAATGCTCAAAATCCATCAATATTCCATGATGTGTGCACCAACGATGTCTCAGTTCGCAGCACTTGAAGCGTTACGTGCAGGGAATGATGAAGTAATTCGGATGAGAGATAGCTATAAGAAACGTCGTAATTTTATGACGACATCTTTCAATGAAATGGGATTAACGTGTCATGTACCGGGCGGAGCGTTTTATGTCTTTCCTTCTGTTGCCTCAACGGGACTATCCTCAGTGGAATTTGCAGAACAGTTATTACTAGAAGAAAAAGTGGCTGTTGTACCTGGGAGTGTATTTGGAGAAAGTGGTGAGGGATTTATTCGTTGTTCGTATGCAACATCACTTGAACAACTTATGGAAGCAATGAAGAGAATGGAACGGTTTGTAGAAAATAAAAAAAGGACAAAACATAATACGTTTTGTCCATAAAAGGGGGGGAATACTAGAAAGCCATGTGTTAGTATTCTATCCCAATATTGGAGAATTATACGTACTACAGGAAATTTTTCCGTGAATTTTGAATGAGTTCTGTCATAGTGGTATAATTTACTAATATATGGTGTACGCATTTTAGGTAGCGTTATTTAAAATGCGTACTAATTAATCGGATATTTAAAATAAGTACATCTGCTTTGCAATCTACATTTGTAGAGAAAATGGTAAACGTATGGGAGTGTTTCATATGTCAGAACAATATACAACGGGAGTGGTTGTAACAGGGAAAGTGACTGGAATTCAAGATTATGGTGCGTTTGTAGCGTTAGATGAAGAAACACAAGGGCTTGTGCATATATCTGAAATTACAAATGGATATGTAAAGGATATTCATGACTTTTTGAAAGTCGGCGATACAGTAGAAGTAAAAGTACTTTCAATTGATGAAGAGCACAGAAAAATGAGTTTATCATTAAAAGCGGCGAAAAAAAAGCAAGGACGGATTCTTATACCGAATCCATCTGAAAACGGATTCAATACGCTGCGAGAAAAGCTGACAGAATGGATTGAAGAGTCGGAGTTAACAAAGTAAAAGAGGATCGCATATGAGCGTTCCTCTTTTACTTTATCTTATGATATATATTTGCAAATATGATTGCATGCAATCATATTCGTATGTCGGAGATGAAAAGGACATACTGGTTATCGAATTTTGTTTGTTTCTGGGTGAGTACCAAGATTTTCAGATGGTTTAAAGAGTAAACCAAGATTGATAAGCCCAGATATACCAACGATGCCGTAAATAATACGTGCGAGAGCTGAGTTTTGTCCGCCGAAAATGGCTGCTACTAGGTCAAACTGGAAGAACCCGATTAGTCCCCAGTTCACAGCGCCAATTACAGTAAAGATTAATGCGATACGTTGTAGAGTACTCATGAAAAAGCCCCCCTTTAATTGTGAAACATGAGCAAGCGATGAGTTAATTAACTCTTTATATAGAATGGTGTAGTTATGTTGTTTTTATACATAAAAAATCACTAGTGTCGCATTAA
>NUMR01000101.1 GCA_002578045.1 Bacillus cereus | reverse complement strand
AATATACTATACGAGGGGGACTAAAAATGGAAATTATTCACGAAAGAGCAAAGTTACGGTTAATGGATAGTGAAGATGTCGAAACTTTGTTTTCAATTGTAGAAGGAAATCGGGATATTTGGGCGTATTTAATTTCTAAAATGGATACTGTTCAAGATATGCAGCAATATGTTCAAAAGGCGATAAAGGGCTATGGAAGGGGAACTCAAATCCCTTTCGTTGTAGTGGATCAAAAGAAGGATAAGATTGTAGGAAGTACACGTTTATATAATATTTCAGTAGAAGATAAGACAGTCGAGCTAGGGCAGACGTGGTATCATCCAAGTGTGCAACGTACGAGTATAAATACAGAGTGTAAATATATGCTGCTTCAGTATGCTTTTGAAAAACTACATGTGCTAAGGGTGCAAATAAAGACGGATGTAAGAAATGAAAAAGCACAACGAGCAATCGAAAGATTAGGTGCGATAAAAGAGGGCGTACTTAGAAATGAAAGAAGATTGTCAAGCGGACATGTAAGAGATGCAGTTGTGTATAGTATTATCGCAAGTGAATGGCCAGTTGTCAAAGCACATTTATTAGAAAAACTAGAGTTGTATAAAGAAATGTTATAATTCGTGTTTTGAAAGGTATATTGCTCGTAATACATGAAAAATATACCTTTTTTCTTACAAAATACTACTTTATTTTAATTCCTTTTGTTTCATCGTTCCCTTCTGATAAAAAATTCGTTACAATGGAGTTGTATGGTAATAAATTTATATTACAAACAGTAATGAAAACCGCAAACGAAGAATGAATTGATAATCCTCAATTTTAAATAAAAACCCTTATATACAAATAAAACAAGCAAAATTCCTTCTTTTAAACAAATTCAAACAAAAAGATTTGATATATACGTTTTTATATAGAGTATGGATGATGTACGGAGGCAATTACAAATGAAAGAAAATAAGAAGAGTAAAAAAAGGCGAATCTTTCAAGTGTTTTTACTTATGATTTGTTCTGCTATTTTATATGTGAGCTACGCAGCTTACGATATTTGGAGTTATCGCTTTAAAACAGATGATGATGTGAAGACGGATGCTGGTATCGTGCTAGGAGCAGCTTCATGGAACGGAAAACCATCACCCGTATTTAAAGAAAGAATTAATCATGCGATTTCTTTATATAAGAACGGAAATATTAAGAAGATTATTTTTACAGGTGGAACAAAGTTTGAAGCGGAGCTTGAGGAAGCCCGTACTGCTAGAGCATATGCACTGAAAAATGGTGTAAAAGAAGAGGATATTTTAATTGAAACAAAATCTCATTTCACTGAAGAGAATTTAAAGAATGCAAAGCAGGTTGGAATAGAGAATGGAATCCACACATATACGATTGTGAGTGATCCACTTCATATGAAACGCGCGATGAGAATTGCAAAACATATTAAAATTGAAGCATATGCATCACCAACGCCAACGTCAGCTTATAAAACGTTAGATACAGAAATCCCATTCTTTTTTAAAGAATTATTCTCGTATATTGGCTATGTAACCTCATTACCACTGAAGGCATTGAAGGGAGATTAATATAAGAAAGGGACCTATTCTTGAATAGGAACTTTTCTTATCGGTCAAAAACATTGTATTTTTATCGGAATAGTGAAACAATAGAGAGATAGCTTCATATAATCATAAGGATAAAATGAACGGTTTATAAATTGGACATAAAGGAGATTATAATATGGCACTCTCATTTGTAGAAACAGAAGAACAATCTTTTATTATTGAGCAGTTAAATGCTTTACTTCCAAAGTTTATGGAAAGAGAACCGGAGTTAAGTGAATTAGGTTCTTTTCCATATGAAAATATACGAAACTTAAAAGAAATTGGATATACGAAATTAACACTACCGAAGGAATTTGGTGGTAGTACGATTTCTTTATATGACTTCGTTTTATTTCAAGAGAAAATTGCAGAAGGCTGTGGAGCTACTGCATTATCGATTGGCTGGCATCTCTGTATCGTGAAAGAACTAGCTGAAAATCGTTCTTGGAATGATGATATGTTCAAATGGTTTTGCGAAGAAGTGCGTAATGGTGCGCTCTTTAATCGAGCAGCAACAGAGCCGAAAACAGGGAGTCCGACGCGTGGTGGTAAACCAGAAACAATAGCGGTTCAACAAGGCACGGAGTGGATTATAAATGGAAGAAAAACTTTCACAACGATGGCACCAGTACTTGATTATTTTATCATTTCAGCAAGTATAGAAGGTAGGGAAGAAATCGGGGAGTTTGTCATTTCGAAGAATACACGGGGTGTATCAATTGAAGAAACGTGGGATAGTATTGCGATGCGAGGAACTGCTAGCCATGATCTTGTTTTACAAAATGTAGAGATAGAGAATCGCTTTTTTACGGATATGAAAGGTAGAAAAGTGAAACAAAAGGGTATTGGCTGGTTGTTACATATACCAGCATGTTATTTAGGAATCGCACAATCGGCAAGAAATTATGCCGTTCAGTTTGCGGAATCATACAAACCGAATAGTTTAAATCATTCTATTAGTTTATTGCCAAATGTTAGAAGATTAGTTGGAGAATTAGAACTTGAGCTTATGCAAGCTCGCGTCTTTTTATATCAAATTGCGAAAAAATACGATGAAGCAGAAGATAAACTGTCACTACAAGCAGAACTAGCGGCAGTGAAATATGCTGTAACAAATACTGCAATATCCATTGTAGATAAATCAATGCGCATCGTAGGAGCAAAAAGTTTGTCAGAAAAAAATCCGCTTCATCGTTACTATTTAAACGTCAGAGCAGGATTACACAATCCACCGATGGATGATGCAACACTATCTATGCTGGCGGATGCGGCGTTTCGGTCGTAGTTTTTTTAACTTGAATTTTATTGTTTGTGGACAATATAGTTGTTTTGAAAGCACGGGATTGATTAGTAATGAACCTGTGCTTTTTATGCACTTGATATACTAGTTTAAAATGGAGCATTTTAATATAAATGATCATTATGATTTTGTGAGTGTTCCTTGATGGAAAAACATTCATTATAAGCTCTCCTCTATTATGAAATTTAAAATCATTGTATCAAATAAATAGTTAGGGTATCATCGAAATATGAATGTATATGCGAATATCTCATATGTAGCTAAACTAATTGCTGAACCTACAAGAACAATCATCTTAGATTGTCTAATGAATAATCAGGCACTACCTGCCAGTGAATTAGCTCATATGGCAAAAGTGTCACATCCAACAATCAGTTCTCATCTTTCTAAATTGGTAGAGGGAAATTTACTTACAGTTTTTGGTGATGTAATCTCTATTCCAATAAATGTTATCAATTCAAAAAATCTTTCTTTTCATTCTTCTTTTTATAGTTTTATAGGAGAATGCTATGCTTCTTATTTCACCTACTGTATAATGAGAAAAAAGCACGAAAAGAGGTCATCTCATGCTAGAGGTTATTGCAACATGTTTAGAAGATGTGAAACGAATTGAAAGCGCTGGTGGGAAGCGAATTGAATTAATTTCATCTTATACAGAAGGTGGCTTAACGCCAAGCTATGCATTTATTAAAAAAGCAGTGGAAGAAGCAAATATACCAATTCACGTTATGATTCGTCCGCATGCGAAGTCTTTCATATATACGGAAGAAGAAATTGAAATGATGAAGGAAGATATTATCGTTGCACAGAAGTTAGGAGTAGCTGGTGTTGTATTAGGCGTATTAAATGAACAAAATGAAGTGGATGAAGAGAAGCTAGCAGATTTATTATCTGTTGTAGATGGAATAAATGTAACGTATCACCGTGCGATAGATGATATAGAAAATCCAGTTGAAGCGATGAAAACTTTCAAGAAATTTAATAAAGTGACTCACGTTTTAACTTCAGGTGGGCAAGGAAATGTAGTAGAAAATATTCCAGTGCTTAAAGATATGCAAAAGGTAAGCGATGGTCAAATTCAACTTGTTGTTGGAAGCGGTGTAACGAAAGAAAATATAAAGCAACTGCTAGATGAAACTGGAATTACACAGGCTCATGTCGGTACAGCTGTAAGAGAAGGAAAATCATGTTTTTCTGAAATTGACCCGAATTTAGTACAAGAATTAGTTGAAATAATAAAATAAGCGCTTAAGAAAGAGGAGAAACGATGAAGAAAAATACGAAGAAAGAATTAATCTCTTGGATTAAAACGATAGGGTTTACACTTGTACTAATCATTATTATTCGCGGCGTTTTATTTACGCCTTCATTAGTACAAGGTGAATCAATGATGCCAACTTTAGAAAATAATGAGCGAGTTCTCGTGAATAAGATTGGTTATAGTATAAGTGGATTAGATCGCTTTGATATTATCATCTTCCACGGAAAAGAAGGGTACGATTTAGTAAAACGAGTAATTGGTTTACCAGGTGATACAGTTGAGTATAAAAACGATGTTTTATATGTAAACGGAAAAGCGATGGAAGAACCATATTTAAAAGAATTTAAAGAAAAAGCATCTGGCCGTGTATTAACGCCAGACTTTACGTTAGAACAAATAACAGGAAAAACGAAAGTACCAGAAGGCCAAGTGTTTGTTTTAGGAGATAATCGTGAAGTTTCTAAGGATAGTCGAATGTTCGGATTTATTTCAGAAGATGAAATTGTCGGAAAAGGGCAAGCTGTTTTCTGGCCGTTGAAACAAGTAAGAGTATTATAAAATGTAGAGAAAGTATGGGAGAGTTATTCTTCCATACTTTTTTTATCCCACTATTTGCGGGCAGCAAGACTCTCACCTCAAAATTCGGCGAATGCGAGGAAGTTAGGCCGGAGATAATTGCCCAATTGGTGTGGGCTTAAAATCAGTAGGGGATGGACAAAACCCTCACTGATTAAAGTTTCACTTTATTTACTCAAAAATATTGATAGAATTTAAAGAATATTTTATAATTTTTAATTATAAATTTATTTCGAAAAATGGGATTTAAGTTCCGAAATTCGGAACAAGAAGGAGAAATGATGAGCATAAATAAAACGGCAGTAAAGACAATGGATATTTTGGAGTTGTTTTATGAGCATGAAGAGTTAAGTTTAACAGAGATGGTTCAGCTTACAAATATGCCGAAAACATCTGTTTATCGTTTAATTGGGTCGTTAGAAGAAATGGAGTTTCTACAAAAAAACGAAAAAGGGGGGTATCGTCTAGGAGTCGTTTTTCTACGATTTGGTCAACTCGTTTCTCAAAGGTTATCAGTTAGAACGATTGCAATTCCATATATGAAAGAACTTAGGGATAGCTTAGGACAAGCAGTAAACTTAATTATTCAAGATGGTAATGACGCGATTTATGTTGAAAAGATGGAAGGCGTTCAGCCCGTGCGTGTGTATACGGCGGTTGGAAGAAGAGCTCCGCTATATGCTGGTGCATGTCCGAGAATTTTACTGTCATATTTTTCTGAGGAAGAGAAAAGGGGGTACGTAGAGGAAACGGAGTTAAAGCCGTTTGCTGACGGAACAATCGTTAATAAAGAGCAGTTGCTAGAAGTATTACATATAGCGAAAAAGAAAGGGTACACAATTAGCTACTCTGAATTAGAAAATCATACAGCGGCCATAGCAGCACCAATTTTCGCAAATGATGGAGCGGTTGTAGCGGGTATTAGTATTTCAGGTTTAGCAATTGAGTATAGCGAAAGTAACATTTCATATTTTATTGCAAAAGTGAAAGAAACAGCACATCGTATTTCGAAAGAACTCGGCTTTTTAGAATAGAAAGAGGGAATGTGATGAAATTTTCTGCGTTAGGGGATCAAGCAATTATTGTTACATATGGTGAAGAAATTAATATGGATATATATAGAAAAGTGCAACGTTTATTTCAAGCATTGCAGCAACACCCGTTCTTAGGGATGGTTGAATGTGTGCCGTCGTTTACTTCGTTAGCAGTTTATTACAATTTATATGAAGTATGGAGGGAAAACGGGAGAAGTGTAAGACCGTTTGATTTTATATGTCAGTATATAAGTGATCTGAATACTTCTTATAATAATGAAGAGAAGAAACGGGATGTGAAACATATTTCTATACCAGTTTGCTACGGGGGAGAATACGGACCAGATTTAGAAGAGGTCGCACATTATCAAGGTTTGCAAGTAGAGGATGTTATTCGAATACATAGTGAAACAACATATTTTGTGTACATGTTAGGTTTTACACCAGGGTTCCCATATTTAGGAGGATTACCGAAAGAACTAGAAACACCAAGAAAAGAAACGCCGCGATTACAAATTGCATCTGGTTCGGTAGGTATCGGCGGAAATCAAACAGGTATTTATCCGCTTGAAACACCAGGAGGATGGCACATTATCGGCCGAACGCCAATCTCATTATTTAATCCGACAGTAGAATCACCCACCTATATTCAAAGTGGTATGTATTTGCGTTTTATCCCGATAACAAAGGAAGAGTATGTATCGCTTGAGGGGGGTAAAGAATGGATGTAGAGGTTTTGCATGCGGGGATGTTTACAACAGTTCAAGATTTAGGACGATATCATTATCAACAATACGGTGTACCTGTTGGCGGGGCTATGGATCAGAGTGCGCTCCGTATGATTAATATGTTAGTTGGTAATGAAGAGAGTGAGGCAGGACTTGAAATCACGATAATGGGGCCTAAATTGTTAATAAAGAAAACGACTTTGTTAGCAATTGGCGGAGCAGATATGGAACCGTTGCTCAATGGAGAACGCATCCCGTTATGGCGCCCCATTTTAGCTGAAGAAGGAAGTATGCTTTGTTTCGGAAAAGTGAAAAGCGGGTGCAGAGCATATGTAACCTTTGCGGGCGGTATCCACATTGATCGTACGATGGGAAGTAAAAGTACTTACATACGAGCAGCTATTGGAGGTATAGAAGGAAGAATGTTAAAAAAAGGTGATTATTTTCAAGTTGGTACGCGATCAGAAATGGCAAGCTGCGTTATTCAAGATTTACAAGGCGAAGAGCGAATAAAAACAAAGTGGGCAATTCGTAACAACACCTTACCAAAATATAAGAAGCATCCTAAGCTCCGTGTTATAACAGATTTTGAATATGATCAGTTTACAGAAAGAAGTAAAGAGGCATTTTTTACGAAAGAGTATAAAGTGTCCAATTATGCTGATCGCATGGGATATAGGCTTAATGGGGAGGTTTTAAATAGAGCTATGGAAAAAGAAATTCTATCAAGTCCTGTTACATTCGGAACTATTCAAGTTCCAAATGGAGGGCAGCCTATTATATTAATGGTAGATAGGCAAACGACAGGTGGCTATCCGAGAATAGGAAATGTCATTTCAGTAGATTTACCTCTTCTTGCCCAGTTGAAACCAGGGGACTATGTAACGTTTGAAAAAGTTACTATAGAGGAAGCGGAGCAATTATATATAAAGCAGGAAGAAAGTATGAATCAATTAAAGAAATTTATTGTTTTACGAAGCTGAGATTAGGAGGGACATATCATGACAACAATCGATTTGAATTGTGATTTAGGAGAAAGTTTTGGAGCTTATAAAATGGGGAATGATGATGAAATTCTTCCGTTCGTATCTTCTATAAACGTTGCCTGTGGCTTTCATGCGGGTGATCCGACTGTTATGCGACAAACGGTTGAAAAAGCTGTGGAGCATAACGTAGCGATAGGGGCACATCCTGGATTTCCTGATTTAATTGGGTTTGGAAGAAGAAACATGAATGTTTCAGCAAGTGAAGTGTACGATTATGTTTTATATCAAGTTGGTGCATTGGAGGGGATTGTGAAAGCAGCTGGCGGGAAGATGCAGCATGTAAAACCGCATGGTGCGCTATATAATATGGCAGCAACTAACCCGGAATTTGCAGATGAAATTGCAAAGGCAATTTCTCATATAAATTCAAAACTATTGCTTTACGGGTTAGCAAATAGCGAGGCGTTTATACGGGCTGCGGAAAAATATAACGTAACACTCGTTCAGGAAGCTTTTGCTGATCGTACGTATAAGCAAGATGGGACATTAACAAGTCGTGCAGAAGAAAATGCTCTTATAAAAAATGAAGACGAAGCGATAAGGCAAGTACTTCAAATGGTGAAAGAAGGCTATGTAGAAGCAGTGAATGGAGGGAAAGTAACCGTTCGGGCGCAAACGATTTGTTTACATGGTGATGGAGAGAAAGCGGTACAATTTGCGGGAAGAATATACAGAACATTCGAACTTAATGGCGTTTCTATATGTGCGCCGAAATAAAAAATGAGGGGAAGTGCTGAAAATGGTGAAATTAATCGGGATATTACTAGTTGCAGTTGGCTTTTTATTTAGATTAAATACACTGTTAGTAGTTATGGTTGCAGGTATTGTTACTGGTATGGTTTCGGGGTTAAGCTTTTATGATGTCATCAGCATGTTCGGTAAGTTTTTCATAGAAAACAGATATATGTCAATGCCAATCATATTAACTTTACCGGTAATCGGAATTTTAGAACGTTATGGATTAAAAGAAAGAGCAGAGGCACTTATAAAGAAATCAAAAGGGGCAACAACAGGAAGAGTATTCATGTCATATTTTATGATAAGGGAATCAGCGGCAGCACTTGGACTGAATATCGGTGGTCATGCGCAAACAGTAAGACCACTTGTTGCACCAATGGCAGAAGGAGCTGCGCAAGGTAAATACGGTAAGCTTCCTGAAAAATTAAGAGAGAAGATTAAAGCAAACGCAGCAGCTGCGGAAAATACAGCTTGGTTTTTCGGAGAGGATATTTTTATCGCGACAGGTGCTATTTTATTAATGAAAGGATTTTTCGATTCAGTAGGTATGCATGTTGGAGTATGGGATATGGCACTTTGGGGCATCCCAACTGCAATATCTGCACTTATTGTGAGCTGGATTAGATTTAGAAGGTTTGATCAATATATAGCGAAAACGATGGAGCCAAAAGAAACAGAAGAGAAGGAGGCTATATAAAATGAACATCATCACTATGGATACAATCTATTATGTATTAGGTATAATCGTTGCCTTTATCGCAATGCGTATCGCATTCGATCGTGAACATCCAAACCGATTTGGTTCTAGCTTATTTTGGACGTTGTTCGCAGTTACATTTTTATTTGGAAATGTAATACCTTCGTTTTACGTTGGCTGTATTGTGGTTGCTATGGTCGTTTTAGCTTCATTGAATAAAGTAACAAAATCTCAAGAGAAAGAAGTACCTGTACAAGAACGTGTGAAACATGCTGAGAAATTAAAAAATAAAATTTTTATGCCTGCACTTTTAATCCCTATTTTTACAATTATCGGTACACTGACATTAGGGAAAATCAAATGGGGAAATGTCTCCCTTGTTGATCCAGATAAAGTCACGTTAGTTGCATTAGCATTAGGAGCATTGCTCGCATTTGTTGCGGCGATACGTATTACAAAATCGAAAATAACAACACCTGTACAAGAAGGAAGTAGATTATTACAAGCTGTTGGCTGGGCTGTTATTTTACCACAAATGTTAGCAGCGCTTGGCGGTATTTTCGCAAAATCTGGCGTTGGACAAGTTGTTTCGAATTTAGTTGGACAAGTGTTACCGACAGAGTATCCATTCATTGCTGTTATGGCGTACTGTTTAGGAATGATGCTATTCACAGTCGTAATGGGAAATGCATTCGCTGCGTTTGCTGTCATTACTGGAGGAATTGGCTTACCTTTAATTGTTCAAATGCACGGGGGGAACCCGGCAATTATGGCAGCACTTGGTATGTTTGCTGGATATTGCGGAACGCTGCTTACTCCAATGGCAGCAAACTTTAATATCGTTCCTGCGATGCTTTTAGAACTGAAAGATAAAAATGCTGTCATTAAGGCGCAAGTACCAATTGCAATTTCCATTTTCATTATCAATATGTTTATTATGTACGGTCTCGTATATCGTTTCTAAGTAGGAGTGTGAAACTATGAAAACAGTATTACTAACAGGATTTGACCCGTTTGGCGGAGAAAGCATCAATCCGGCTTGGGAAGTAGCAAAAAGTTTGCATGAAAAAACAATCGGAGAATACAAGGTTATTAGTAAACAAGTTCCAACTGTATTTCATAAATCGATAAGAGTATTAAAAGAGTGTATAGAAGAGCTGTCGCCTGAAATTATTATATGTATCGGACAAGCTGGGGGCAGGTCAGATGTTACGATAGAGCGAATAGCAATTAATATTGATGATGCAAGAATTGCTGATAATGAAGGGAACAAGCCGGTGGACGTACCAGTTGTAGAAGAAGGACCGGCTGCGTATTGGTCTAAGCTCCCGATAAAAGCAATTGTAAAAAGGCTTCGCGAAGAAGGTATACCAGCTTCTGTTTCGCAAACGGCAGGGACATTTGTTTGTAATCATATATTTTATGGACTCATGCATGAACTGGAGAAGCATAATCAAAAAATAAAGGGCGGATTTGTTCACATTCCGTTCTTACCAGAACAGGCGATTAACTATTCAGGTCAAGCGAGTATGTCACTTTCTACAATTAGTAAAGGGATAGAATTGGCAATTGAGGTAACGACGGAAGTGGAACTAGACATTGTAGAATGCGGGGGCACAACGCATTAAGTAAAATGAATTGTACAACACCTAATTAGATACATTAATCAGTTTTATCATTGGATGCAGTCCCAAGGTTTGCTTATGGAAGATGTGAAGTTTTTTATAAAGAAATCTATGTAAAAAAGGAAAAGAGGTTTGTGCTAGTTGGTGATATTTTTAATTATGGGGGTAAAAAAACTGCTGAACTTTGGGGAGCTATCTGCTGACAGGGTAAAAGGGTTGTGTCAATTTGGAAAAATTAAAATAGGAAAATCGTGGGTGATTAATAAAGTGAAACTTTCATCAGTGGGGGGTTTGTCCATTCCCCACTGATTATGCACCCACACCAATCGGGCTTTTACAGGAAGTTATCTCCCACCTAACTTCCTCGCATTCGCCGAATTTTGAGGTGGGAGTCTTACTGCCNNCAAATAGCGGGATAAAAAACAATCTAATCCAAAAACATATAAAAATTAAAATGACTAGGTAATATATGATGCAGAATTCTTATTTATTTAAGATTTAACAGCATTACATATTAGCTGGTCTTTTTTGTTGTTCTTACAGCTTCTGGCTTGGAATCGCCACAAAATACATTTTTTGTCATTTCCGGAAAAAATCTATCATTTAAATTTTGGAAATTATATATATAATTTGTTTTATGATTACTTCTAAGGGAGGTTAAATAGGAATGACGTTTAATAGACGAAGGCCATAGGTTGCAGGAACTCTTGCAATATTTCTTATAACTCAATAGATAACATTTACAGGAGGTTTTGCATTTGCAGAAATGGCAGAACCTACGAATGTGGAGGAAATATCAATAACAGATGAACAGCAATCTGATATTCAAGAGGAACATCAGATTGAGAACCCATCGAACGAATCCAATCCTGGAGATGTTGAGGATATACTGTTACAAGACAAACAGATATCTGGTTCCTTCAAATTAAAAATAGGATATTTAGTTTATAGGAAAGGAGTGTCTCGTTATAATTACTAGGAAAGAAAGAATTGCTTTAGAAAGACGGAAAAACAAGAAATCCATTGCCGCAAAGTCTTTAGCAGTATTAATTATGACTCAACAAGTAAGTTTTACAGGTATTGTATCGGCTGAAACACTTGACCCATTAGTAGAAGGGGTATCTGTGGTGGAGGACGGACAATCTCCAACAACAGAGGAACAGAAAGATTTGAACTCAGAAGAAACTCCATTAACGGGTGAAAATCATGAAAGTCAAATAGAGGATGAATCTTCAGATGTAGAAGAACAGCAAAACGTAAATTCGGAAGAAGTTGTAGGAACAGAGGAACAGCAATCTGCTGACGTTCAAACAAGTGGGCAAGTTCAAGAACAATCAAATCAATCGAATCCTAAGATGTCAAGAGCACTTGATATCGAACTAGGAACTATTCAAGAATTATTCCCTGACACGCAATTTGCAAATGTAATAGCTGGAAAACTAGATATAGCTGTGACAGACCCAGTGACAGATACCCAACTTGCATCAATTACTGATATAGCACATGATTCTACAGGTCCACTAAGTAACTTAGAAGGTGCACAGTATTTAACTGGTTTGAAAAGGTTAAGTTTGTACAACAAACAAGTCAGTGACCTATCGCCTTTGGCAACTTTAACGCAGTTAACGACTTTAGCACTTAATTACAACCAAGTCGAAGACCTAACTCCGTTGGCAGGTTTAACTAATTTACAAATACTACATTTAGGAGCAAATTCTTATATCCACGATTTAACTCCGTTAGAGAATTTAACGCACCTGAAAACATTACTTTTGGCACAAAATGATATTGAGGATATAACTCCATTGTCGAATTTAACGAATTTAGACTACCTAGTTATGAATTATAACAATATTAGTGATTTAACACCGTTAGAGGGGCTAACAAATCTAACAACTTTAGAACTAAGTTTCAATTTAATTAGCGATGTAAGTCCGTTGGAAAATCTAACAAATTTAACAAGACTTTGGTTAGAGGAAGACCATATTAGTGATTTACGACCTCTAGCTTCAATGGATAAGTTGACAGATTATACATTCCAAAATCAAACGATTCAATTAGATGACGGTATCGCAGGAGTTCCAACTGAATTTAAGTTATACAATATTGACGGATCTGTACCTCAAACGATAGACTTCACAAATGGAACAGGAACCCTCAGCCCTGATTCAATAACGTGGGATGAGATTATGGTCGATAACTCATTAACTTGGATAGGTTCTCAGAGTTTTTCAGGAGTATTGAAGCAAACAACCACAGACGGGGATATTCAGTTATTAGCACCTGACTTCATTTCATTTGGTACGGGTTTAAAAGTATCCCCTAAAGATGAGCGATATAAGATAGCTTCAATGGATAATGGGCTTACTGTACAAGACACAAGATATGTAAAACAATCATGGATACTAACAGCAACATTATCTAAACCATTAACACATACAGATGGTAGTGTGTTACCTAACGCATTAGTATATCATTCAAATAACCAAGATGATGTACTACAAACTAATGCATCAACTCTAATATATGAGAATCAAAACAATGATAATAATCCATTTAGTATTTCTGATAAGTGGAGTGGGGTAGACAATGATGGTTTATTCCTAGACATTAAAGCAGGACAGGCAAAAGTAGGTAAATACGATTCAATAATCAAATGGACATTGGAAGATGTTCCTACTAACTAGAAAAGGAGGAGTAAAAAATCAAACAATTAATTGTTATAGCCTGTTTAGTTGGCTCAATGTTATTCATTTCTAAAAACCTAGTTTTAGCTGCAAAGCCAACCTCTTATCAATCGAATTCAGAAATTGGTTTTTATGAGGGCGGACATAATTTTGATAATGGAATTGATGATAAGGATGACAACTCCCCAACCTCTCCGCATACAGAAGAAAGTGGTCATACGACAGACCTATCAGAAAACAAAGGTCAAGGTATCACAAAGTTGCCACAAACAGGTGATCAAGGAAGATTTGCTACATTGTTCTTAGGATTAGTATGTATAATATTCGCTTTCTTACTCGTAAAAAAGCGAGATAATATAAAAAATTATGTATAAGAGGAGAATTTTTTATGAAAAATATAAAATATCTTGTCATGTCAACTGCATTTCTTACTAGTTTAGGTCTTGGAACTTCAGGAACATTTGCTGCCGAACAATCATATCAATCAAATGCGCAAATTGAATTTGAATCTACCACTGACTTAACGCTTCCAGTAGATCCAGGAAATCCAGATCCAGGAAATCCAGTTGATCCAATAGATTCAACAGATCCAATTGGACCAAACATAGGTACACAAGGTCCATTAAGCATAGATTATGCTTCAAGCTTTCAATTTGGTAAGCAAGTAATTACAAGTCAAGATATGACTTATTATGCAGAAACACAAAAATTTAATGGTAATCCAGTAGAAGGACCTAACTATGTACAGGTAACAGATAATCGAGGAACAGAAGCTGGTTGGACACTTTCGGTAACACAAGATGCTCAATTTGAATCTGCTTCCCAAAAAACATTAGATGGTGCTGAAATAGAATTGATGAATGCTAACATAAATACTGTTTCAAATTCTCCAATCCCATCTCAGGTTGCAAATAATGTTACCTTAACTCCAACGGTACAACAACCAGTTGTTGAAGCAACAGATGGTGAAGGTGCAGGTACGTATGTATATCGTTTTGGTACGGATGCAGTTACTGGGGCAGAGAGCGTTGCACTTCATGTTCCAGGTAAAACTACTAAGTATGCAGAACAATATAACACAACTCTTACTTGGACTTTAAGTGATACTCCAGCTAATTAAGATTCGGGTACTGACGTTTAAGAAACTTACGCTGATTAAAAAATAATTAACCAGTAAAATACATCGTTCGTTTGTGTGGTTTGAGTGGACGGTGTATTTTATTTTGAATAAACAAAAAGGTGGGAAAAACATGAGGAAAAAGTTTTTATCATTCACATCCGTATATTTTATGATTTTTATACTTATGTTTTCTTTTCAAAGTCATAATGCTTTCGCATCTGAATTTAATTTTGCTGTAAAAACCGTTATTCCAGAAAATCAAATAGATAAGAAGAAGTCTTACTTCGATTTACGAATGAAACCTTCTCAAACACAAACCCTAGAAATGAATCTTCGAAATGATACATCAAAGGATGTCAAAATTAATCCTGAAATCCATTCAGCGAAAACCAACATTAATGGTAGGGTAGAGTACGGAAATAATAACATTAAAGAGGATTCCACTTTACCATATAAAATAGAGGACCTCATCACCATAGAAAAGGAAATTATCATCCCTGCCAAGGGTTCTTATACACTAAAACTAGATGTGAAAATGCCGGATAAGCCCTTTGATGGTATCCTTGCAGGGGGCATTACGTTACAAGAAGCAGATGAGGATAAGGCAGGAACAAACACTGACCAAGGTATGGAAATTAAAAATAAATATGCCTATGCCGTAGCTATTCTTTTAAGTTTAAATGATAATCCTGTTAGTCCTCATTTAGTATTAGGTGATGTTTTTCCCGATCAAGTGAATGCAAGAAATGTAATAAAAGCGAATATTCGAAATGTAAAGCCAATGTATATGAATAAAATGGGTGTTGAAGCTAAAGTGACGAAAAAAGGCTATAGCAATGTGTTATATGAATTAAAAAAAGATGGGATGCAAATGGCCCCTAATTCGAATTTTGACCTACCTATTCCTCTTAATGGAGATAAATTGGTTCCAGGTGAATATACGTTAGATCTTACAGCAAAATCAATGGGAGAAACGTGGCATTGGAAAAAAAATTTTAAAATTGAGGGTGAAATAGCCAAGGATTTAAATACCAAAGATGTTACCGTACAAACTGACTATACGTGGCTATATATTGGTTTAGGTGTATTGTTTGTGCTTTGTGCATTTCTATTATGGTTCTTATTATGGCGAAGAAAGAAAAAGAAAAAAGACGATGAATCACAAGAAGGGAAGGTGACTGGCTCAGATTCATAAACGGAGCTTAGCTCTGTTTATGAATACTAAGTGGTGTTATGTCTAACATGTCAACCATTAAACAAAAAATCATTGATACTTTATTTGTTAGTTGCATCGTTTGTTTGTTAACAATTGGTCTATTTTTAATTCTCTCCCCTTGGCTTAAAGAAATTGTAATAAAAAACAGCATTTCTTCATATCAAATTCAGCATTTTACAATGGAAGAAATTGAAAAAAATGCGACAAATACGAACTTTGAGAATGAATTATCCACGATTGAAACACCCAGTCTTACAACGGTGATGAAAAATATCAACAAAGTAAATCGAACGAATGTGATTGGAGAAATCGCTATTCCCGATGTCCATTTACTTCTTCCAATTTTAAAGGGCACCAATACGCCAAATTTGTTAGTAGGTGCAACAACCTTAAAGGAAAATCAAAAAATGGAAGAAGGGAATTATGTTTTAGCAGGTCATCATATGAGAGAGGAAACCATGTTATTTGGACCTCTCCTTTACGTACAGAAAGGAACGGTCATCCAACTGACGGATAAACAAAATCTTTACACCTATCAAGTAGTGGAAAAGAAAATTGTTCACGAGAGTGAAACAGACATTTTAAATGATACACCTTACCCTTTTTTGACGTTATTTACGTGTGATATCAGTGGACCCACAAATAAACGACTTGTTGTGACAGCAGAATTAATAAATACCACGTCAATGAATGAAGAAAATAAGCATGTAAAAAAATACCAAAAACTAGTAAATATAGAAAAAGGAAAAGACATAATGGATTTTACATTTTTAGTATGGATCATCGCGTTTTGTTGTATTCTCCTATTCATCGTGTTAATTGTTCTGTATTTTAGGAAATGGATAAAAAATAATAAACAGTAAAATACATCGTTCATTAAAATGGACGGTGTATTTTTGTATGCGCCCGGCATGCGCCTATTCTTTAGAGTTCAAGTCCCGAATCGTGTTAAACCCGGATGTTATTTTATACGGAGATACGTTACCACAATATCAAAATGCGATAACACGTTTATATGAAACAGATGTACTTCTCGGTATGGGAACGTCATTAAAAGTACAGCCTGTCGCATCATTCCTGGAAATTGCAAAGAGGGAAATAGGAGCAACAACTATTTTAGTAAATGAAGAGCTAACAGGACAAGAATATAACTTTGATTTTGTTTTTCAAAAAAAGATTGGTGAATTTGTTGAGGGGTTGACTACAATAGTGTAAGTATTTGTAAGGAAACTGAGGTGAAAAGAATTCACCTCAGTTTTTTATATGCATGAGATTGTATTGTTAGGGAAATGGTAATAAAGTGAAACTTTAATCAGTGGGGGGTTTTGTCCATCCCCCACTGATTATGAGCCCTCACCAATCGGGATTTTGTGGGCAGTAAGACCCCCAACTCAAAATTCGGCGAATGCGAGGAAGTTAGGTGGGAGATAACTGCCCGCAAATAGCGGGATAAATAGGATATGGGATTTAAAAACTGAAAATTAAATCTTTTATTTCTTTTGTAACTAATATAAAATTCTATATATATCATATAAATAAATTTGATACATAATGATTTATGTGTAGACATGTTAATCGATTGAAGCGAGGGAGCAAAATGAGACAGAAAAAGGAGAAGAAGAAACAACCGAAAAAGAAAAAGCCCCATATTCCATTTCGGTTAAATGTACTATTTCTTATCGTCTTTCTTTTATTTTCAGCTATTATAATTCAATTAGGTAAAGTGCAAATCATTGATGGAGAGACGTATCGAAATGAAGTGAATAAAAAGGAAGATGTGACGGTGAGCAGCTCTGTTCCCCGAGGGAAAATATTTGATCGGGAAGGCCAAGTGATTGTAAATAATAAACCGCTAAGAACTGTTGCATATACGAAAATGAAAGGAGTAGATTCGAAAGAAGTTTTAAAAGTAGCGAGAGATTTAGCAAAGTTAATCGAAATGCCGCAAGAGGATATGGATAAGTTAACAGAGACTGATAAAAAAGATTTTTGGATGCAGTTAAATGAAAAGCGAGCAGCAACAAAAGTGACGAAAGAAGATGAGAGTAAATTAAGAAAGCAGGAATTAGAAGGGAAAGAATTAGATAAAAAAGTAGAAGAGTTGCGTCGAGAAAGAATTACACAAGAAGAATTAAGCGAACTTTCAAAAGATGATTTAGAAGTACTAGCAATTAAAAGTAAAATGAATGCGGGATATAAAATGGCACCGCAAATCGTCAAAAAAGATGTAAGTCAAAATGAATATGCGGTAGTAAGTGAAAGATTAGCAAGTTTGCCAGGAGTAGATACGACTGTGGATTGGGAACGTGAATATCCCAATGATAAAATACTTCGTTCCGTCCTTGGCAGCGTTTCTAGTGAAAATGAAGGGTTGCCGAGAGAACAATTAGACTACTATTTAGTACGAGGTTATAATCGGAATGATCGTATTGGCAAGAGTTATATCGAAAAACAATACGAAGATGCACTTCATGGAACGAAAGAACAAACAAGAAACATTACAGATAAAACTGGAAATGTTGTTCGAACTGAAAAAGTGACAAAAGGAAAAAGTGGAAATAATTTAATGTTAACGATTGATATGGATTTGCAAAAAAAAGTAGAGGAAAGCCTTGAAAAAAATTTACGAGCGTTTCATACTTCAGAACCGATGATGGATCGTGCATTCGTTGTTATGATGAACCCAAAAAACGGTCAAATTTTATCAATGGCAGGAAAGAAAATTGTAAATAAAGACGACGGGATGCAAATAGAAGACTACGCTTTAGGAACGATGACAAGTTCTTATGAATTAGGATCAACTGTGAAAGGGGCTACTTTATTAGCCGGATATCAAACCGAAGCGATTAAACCGTTTACGCATTTCTTTGATGCACCAATGTACTTTAAAGGAAGTTCCAAGCCGAAAAAATCGTGGAAAGACTTTGGTGATATTGATGATCTAAGAGCTTTACAAGTTTCATCGAATGTTTATATGTTTAATACAGCATTAAAAATAGCAGGGGTAAATTATGTGCCAAACAATCCATTAGACATTAAACAAGAAACTTTTAATAAAATGCGCTTTTACTTTAGACAATTTGGCTTAGGGGTGCTGACGGGGATTGATTTACCGAATGAATCGCTCGGCCAAATAGGTAGAACTGATAATATACCTGGCTTTTTACTTGATTATGCGATTGGACAATATGATACATATACACCGCTTCAGCTCGCTCAATATATTTCAACGATTGCAAATGGCGGTTACCGAATGAAACCACAAATTGTGCAAGAAATTAGAGAGCAGCCAAACCACACAGAGGATGCCGGAAAAGTTATTCAATCGATTGAACCGGTTGTTTTAAATCGAGTGGATATGGACATTTCATATATGAATCGTGTAAAAGAAGGGTTTAGAAGAGTTTTCCAAGAAGCTGACGGAACAGGTACTGGAACATTTAAAGGATTACCATATAAACCAGCTGGAAAAACGGGGACAGCTGAGACAGTGTACGGTGGAGAAAGTGATATTGGTAGAGATGAAAATAATAATCGAAAAAAATGTTATAATTTAACGCTTGTCGGCTATGCACCATATGATGCCGATCCGGAAGTAGCTTTTTCAGTTGTTGTACCATGGGTAAATAATGATAAATCAGGAATTAATTCCGCGATTGGTAAAGAGATTTTGAATGCGTATTTTGAATTGAAAACGAAAAGGTTAAATGCAAATTCAGTCTCAGTAGAACAGCCGAATAAGGCCCAGTAAAAATAGTATCACTGCACGGAAACAAATTGCGCAGTGATATATTTTTTGAGTTATTTAATAAGGTGGGAATGGATAGGAGTGGTTTACCTAAAATGGATATACCAGTTATCTATAACTTTGATTTCTAATAGGGTTCATAAAGTGAAAAACTAAAGTATGTTATCTTTATTTCATATATAACTAGGGTAAATACTAATATGAATTTTTCAAAGTACCAATACGTAAAGGATGTACATATTAGTCATGGATAATATGTACATCCTTTATTGTGTTGTGTAACTCGAAAGAGCGAGTATTATGAAGCTATGAATAGCAAGGGATGTGGTGTTTGGATTAGTTACATAAAATATAAGATATGAGTAACTGGAAGACATCTGATACATAATATTTTTCAAAAGGGGATTAAAATATAGTTTGTAGATTGAATAACTAGCTATGGTTTTCTATTAATTTTTCAAAATTGTCTAAGCAGTTACTAGATTGCTAGCATAGAATATATTGTCTTCTTCAATTTTAGGAAGATAATCCTATAAAATTTTAGGAGGAATATAGTATGGAAATAGAAAACCAGCAAGTAGATCCAGTATTTGTACATTTATGTCAACGATTTTTTGATATTTTAGGTGGTACTGATCATTCAATTGATCCAGGACCTGTATGTACTGTAACTCGAACTAGAATATTTAATGAAACAGTTTTAGGAAGAAAATCAAATTCGCCTTTAGTTAATTATCAATTTTTTTCATTTGAATCTCTTGATGAATCAGGAAATGCACTTTGTTTAGGTGAAACTGCAGCTTTTGAAAATCAGGTTGAACAAGTCCTTTCTAATCTTCGTGATCGCGGTATTATCGTATCAGGTTTGCATAATCACTGGATAGATGAATATCCCCGTTTATTTTATATTCACTGGGAATCGATAGATGATCCTATTGCATTTGCGAGAAAATCAAGAGAATCTATTGATTTCTTAGGTCCAGTATTACCACCAGATTTACCACCACCTGTAGTATCTCCAGAATTTCAAGAATTATGTGATGAATTTACTGCTACGTTAGGTGGTGAAGGTGAAATTGAACCAGGGCCTGTATGTTTTGTTATGAGAAATGTGGATTTTGGAGCGACTATCTTAGGAAGACCTGCAAATTCACCTCTTGTGGGACACCAACTTTTTTCGTTCGAATCCCTCGATCCATCGGAAGTTGCGCTTTGTTTAGGTGAAACAGCAACGACTCAAGATCAGACCGATCAACTAATCTCAAAACTTCTTAGATTTGGTTTTAAAGTGTCAGCATTTCACAATCATTGGCTAGATGATAATCCTCACTTAATATATGTTCACTGGGAATCAATAGAAGATCCTATTGCATTTGCGAGAAAATCGAAAAACGCGATTGCATTTTTGGGTTAGTTTTAATAAGGTAATTTTACTAAAAGAACTTGCTATTTTATATAATAATTGGCAGAGTCGTGACCGTTTTTGGGCAGGAAATGTGCCGGTTGTTTTGGAATCAACGTGATATATTTGTATTGTGAGCAGTGTCGGAAAACATTGCTCATAAAATTCCTTATAACTGAAAATGGATCGTCATAATCGGTGGCGATGGTTGCAGATTGGATGAACAATTGTTTCTTGATTTCACATTCAATCGCAATTCATGTTGTGTAAACGGAGAAGGGCTTTTGCCCTTCTTCCAGCTACTTAATAAAGTATATGGTGCAGATAGATATAACAACATTAGGTAGTTGCCCGCAAATAGACGGATAAAAAAACGAGCAAACAAATTTGTTTGCTCGTTTCACTTTATTTTAGTTCACATTTATCAAGAGGAATAACTTTTGTTTTCTTAGTAAATTTATATCCTAACCATAGTACTAAGAAGAGTGGTAAACCGATGTAAGAAACGAGTACACCGTTCCAATCGATTGCTTCGCCCATAAATGCACCGTAGTTTTGACCTAAAATTACGATGATACAAAGTGTAAATGCAAAGATTGGACCGAACGGGAACCATTTTGCTCTATACGGTAAGTCTTTTAAATCTTTTCCTTGTGCGATATATGCTTTACGGAAACGGTAATGACTAATTGCAATTCCGACCCATGCGATAAAGCCAGACATTCCAGATGCGTTTAATAACCAAATGTATACAACACCGTCACCGAATAAAGAAGCAATGAAAGCAATACTACCGACAATGGATGTTACGATTAATGCGTTAACAGGTACACCGCGGCTATCCAATTTAGCTAAAAACTTCGGTGCTTTTCCTTGGCGAGCTAAATCCCAAAGCATACGAGTTGATGCATACATACCAGAGTTACCAGCAGAAAGTACTGCAGTTAAAATAACGGCGTTCATAACAGAAGCAGCAAAGGCAACGCCCGCTTTTTCAAAAATAAGTGTAAATGGACTTACTGTTACATCACTTGCTGCAAGGCTATCAGTTGTATAAGGAATTAACAAACCGATAACGAGAATTGCAAGGATATAGAATAAAAGGATACGCCAAAAGATGGAACGAATTGCCTTTGGAATATTACGCTCTGGATCAGATGTTTCACCAGCAGCTATCCCTAGTAATTCAGTCCCTTGGAATGAGAAACCGGCTGCCATAAATACACCAATAATTGCCATAATACCGCCGCTAAATGGTGCATCTGCAACAGTGAAGTTTTTAAATCCAATAAATTCGCCGCCCATAATTCCAAAAATCATCATAAAACCGACAATTAAAAAGATAATAATAGTAACTACCTTAATAAGTGCAAACCAATATTCAGATTCACCAAACCCTTTAACAGATAAATAGTTTAAAAGGAAAATAATAGCTAAACAAAGTCCACTCCAAACAAGGGAAGGGGTATCTGGAAACCAAAATTTCATAATTAATGTTACAGCTGCTAGTTCAGCAGCAATTGTAATTGCCCAGTTATACCAATAGTTCCATCCAAGTGCAAAACCAAGTGATGGATCAACAAATTTTGTTGCATACGTACTAAAAGATCCAGTAACAGGCATGTAAGCTGCGAGTTCTGCTAAGCTTGTCATTAAGAAATAAACCATAATTCCAATTGCAGCGTATGCAACTAATGCACCACCAGGCCCAGCTGTATGGATAACACCACCGCTGGCAAGAAATAATCCGGTACCGATTGTACCACCGAGAGAAATCATCGTAAGGTGTCGGGATTTTAAACCGCGTCTTAATTCCCCTTTCCCTTTTGTAGTTTGTGTTTCAGAGGTATCTTGATTCGTTGCGCTATTCATGTTCAAAACTCCTTTTCTTGTAAGATAGGAAGGAGCGGGGGAGAAAAATACAAAAAACCGCCAAAGGAACTCAGCGGAACGTTTCACAAATGACCACCCCATCATACCCTTCCGTTAAGATAGCACCCCACGTTTACACGGTAATTTTGTAAACGTGACAGTTCTGTTCCTTTCGGAGACAGCCCCAGCCCATATTTCCAGAGAAGAAATACAAACTTCGGCAACTTTTCCTTTCAAACGGAGTCAATAACGTTCTCTGTGTCTCGTCCGTTTTACTTTTAAAAGTCGCATCCTCTACCTCATCGGATTGATGAGGATTTATATATTGCTAAGATTTTTAACATATGGCAATTGTAATGACTTTTTGAATATATTGCAAGTGATTTTGTTAGGAAAGGTCAAAAAATATCGGTTATTGTATAGGAAACGTTTGCAAAAGTCCACCCGAACCTACTTTTATCCCGCTATTTGT
>NUMR01000100.1 GCA_002578045.1 Bacillus cereus | reverse complement strand
ATTGAAGGTACTGAAAAAATGATTGCTTTAAAAAAATAACACACATTTTTTCAATATGTTGAAAAAAAGGAATCCATCACCTGTATATAGTAGGTGGTGGATTCCTTTTTTTATGAAGTAGATTTTTCAGAGTCCTCTAAATATTGAGACTGTCCTTTTTAATTGTTCTCGGAAAGAACGATTTTTAACGAAAGTTCTTGCCACGTTATGAATATAACTATAATAGTACACGATTTATTCAGCTACGTATGGAAGTGGGAGGGACGAGTGTGAAAAATAAAAATAAAAGTTCAACAGTTGGAAAACCGTTGTTATATATTGCACAAGTAAATTTAGAACTCGCTGCACCGGAAATAAAAAGGATTATTTTAACGAACCTTGAAAATGAGGACCAAAAAGAGCAAAGTAATAGAAACGAAAATATTGTAAGTAGTGCTGTGGAAGAGGTAATTGAACAAGAACAACAAGAAGAGGAGCAAGTAGAAGAAAAAATAGAAGTAGAGGAACAAGAAGAGCAAGAGCAGGTAAGAACGGTCCCGTATAATAAATCATTTAAGGATATGAATAATGAGGAAAAACTCCATTTTTTATTAAATCGCCCTCATTACATCCCGAAAGTAAGATGCAGAATAAAAACGACTACAGTCTCATATATCGGGTCGATTATATCGTACCATAATGGAATTGTATACATTATGCCGCCAAATAGTATGAGAGATATTAGATTATCAATAGAAGATATTAAATCGATTGATATGACCGGTTTATAAATATGTAAAGGTGGTAGAAAGGTTCTACCACCCCAATAGTTTTTTAGTTTACTTAACTTATTAGCTTATTAGATAGAAACGTCTCGTAAGCACTGAATAGCACAGAAACAACTTAAATCAACAGTAAGGCAAGTAGATGTCGATATTAACCTTGAATTTGGTACAGCTAAAAACGTACAAATCGGATCGTCGCCAGGTGGTACAGGGGAACCGTCACCTAGTACTACAGCTAATACGCGTAGCACAGCACAGCTATCATCATCTACGCTTTCTACACGTAAAATGGGAGATTGGCAGCTAGTAAGGCTTGCAGATGGTGCAAATGCTTCAAATGGTGTTCCAGCTTTTGTATATAAAATAAAAGGGCGTGTATTTGCGACTGATGCAGTATTGTGTGCACCTAAAAATGGAATTTCACAACCAGATCCACACGTTGTAGTAGAACAATCTTGTAGTTCATTGATGAATTTTACAACGTCAACTACACAATGAGAAGAGCTATGGTTTTTATTTTCGTTACAACTCATTAATGTCACTCCTTATCTTCTTGTTTGTATTTACATTAATAAGATATTGGAGTCGGGGAGATTTGGTCACAATCTCAAGACCTTTTTTTTTAAATAGGCGAAAGAAGATAAGGGAAGGTGGAATCATGTTGTTTACAAGCTGGCTTTTATTTTTTATTTTCGCCATCGCTGCATTTAGGTTAACTCGTCTAATTGTTTATGATAAAATTACAGCTTTTTTGCGAAGACCTTTTATTGATGAGTTAGAAATTACAGAGCCGGATGGAAGTGTGTCAACTTTTACAAAGGTGAAAGGTAAAGGATTAAGAAAGTGGATTGGGGAATTATTAAGCTGTTATTGGTGTACAGGTGTATGGGTTAGTGCTTTTTTATTAGTTTTATATAATTGGATCCCTACCGTTGCAGAGCCGCTACTTGCATTATTAGCTATTGCAGGTGCTGCAGCAATTATTGAAACAGTTACAGGATATTTTATCCCGCATTAACGGGCAGTAAGACTCCCACCTCAAAATTCGGCGAATGCGAGGAAGTTAGGTGGGAGATAACTGCCCGTAAANNAGTTTCACTTTATGGGAGAATAATAAATTTTATGATATTAGAAAAAGCGGAGTTTAAGCGAATGAGGGAACGGAAATAAGGAGCTGTTCATATAGTAAATAGACAGAATTGACAGTAGAGGAGATGTTTGCTGTGAGCAATAATCCAAAGCAAAATTCATATGACCTGCAGCAGTGGTATAACATACAGCAACAGCAACAAGCACAACAGGCATATCAAGAACAATTGCAACAACAAGGATTTGTAAAGAAAAAGGGATGTAATTGTGGGAAAAAGAAGAATATAATAAAACAATATAAAGAATGAAACACTCATGTTACTGTGAGTGTTTTTTATTCTAAATATAAAAAGCGGTATTTCTTTATTTGAAATACCGCTTTTTACTAACTAATTTGTGCAACTGTCAATGCTGCAGCTCGAATGTCTACAGTGCCAATCAATTCAACTGGTACAATTTGAATTAAGTCACCAGGGTTTAAGTTAATAAGAATAACACCACTGGATACGTCTACTTCACCAGTACCGATAACATTAGAGCGAACCGCTGTACCTGATCCAGGAATAATGTTAGCCGGCGTATTTAATGATAGGAAGAAACGACCAGCTTCTGGTGCGGTAGGAACGTTATCAAGACTAATCGTTAATGTATAACTGATTTGATAAATACCAGCTTGTTGAATTTGAATACCGTCTCCGACACTTACTGTATTATTTATTATAGGAACAGTAATATTTGGGTTTGGACTTACGCTAGGTAATAGTAATGGTGTGAATAATGAAGCAAATTGAGGTGCAGAAGCGTTGAACGCAAAACCGAAGGCAGGTAGTGTACTAGTTGGTCTTGCTTCGCAATCAATGTTAATAAATTCGCAATCAGAAGAGAACATGTTTTTCACTCCTTTATCTGTTTCTACTTTCAGTTAATGAAAAGGACAGGTTCTATGTTCTAGACAAGTTCCCAATTTTATAAAAAATATCACTAGCGTCGCA